>NZ_JBHINS010000020.1:0-6878 GCF_042195095.1 Bartonella sp. CL435QHHD | reverse complement strand
AGCAAACGCTGTTGCTACATCATGATACTCTTTATCTTCTGTTTTGCCATCTTCTTTCACGCTCTTAACCGCGAATGTAGGAGCTGTCCATGTGCCATTCTCATACTTAGCTTTACCACCTAAAGACTGCGCAACACCGCTCCCTAGAGCATATAGCTGATTACCCGCTACAGCATCACTTGAGGCTCCACTAATGTCTCCATTTTTAAGAGACGTAATCTTGCTGTTCTCTTTACTGTCCCCTTGCGTCGCTACAAACGCACCTTTAGCCTTATCCCACAACAACGCGTCAGCCTGAGCAGTGCTAATTTCATTGGTAATCTCTTTATGTAAATCCGTGAAAGAAGTGCCTACAGCGGCAAACGCTGAAGCCACATCTGTATAGCTCTCCTCACTCTCATTACCATCAGATTTTACTGTTTTAACCGTTAACTTAGGTTTGCTCCAGTGGCCATCCTCATACTTAGCACCACCACCTAAAGACTGTGCAACATCGCCACCCAATTTATGAAGCTGGTTACCCGTTACGGCATCCGTTGAGGTTCCACTAATGTCTCCATTTTTAAGAGACGTAATCTTGCTGTTCTCTTTACTGTCCCCATGCGTCGCTATAAAGGCACCTTTAGCTTTATCCCACAACAACGCATCAGCCTGAGCAGTGCTAATTTCATTGGTAATCTCTTTATGTAAATCCGTGAAAGAAGTGCCTACACCGGCAAACGCTGAAGCCACATCTGTATAGCTCTCCTCACTCTCAGTACCATCAGATTTTACTGTTTTAACCGTGAACTTAGGTTTGCTCCAGTGGCCATCCTCATACTTAGCACCACCACCTAAAGACTGCGCAACATCGCCACCCAATTTATGAAGCTGGTTACCCGTTACGGCATCCGTTGAGGTTCCACTAATGTCTCCATTTTTAAGAGACGTAATCTTGCTGTTCTCTTTACTGTCCCCATGCGTCGCTACAAAGGCATTCGCCGTTTGGCTCCAGATTAAAGAATCACCATTAACCGCTTGAGTAATATTACTTAGTTTTTCATCAAACTTTTTGACCTCATTAGACAGATGAGTGTTCACATTCTTGACACTCGTATCAAGACCCGCAAAAGCGCTACCAACATCATTGAAGCTTGTCTTTCCCACATCACCATCTGCAGAAATATTAGAGATCTCGTAAGTCGGAGCTGTCCATGTGCCACCTTCATACTTAGCTTTACCACCTAAAGACTTCGCAACACCGCTCCCTAGAGCATATAGCTGATTGCCCGCTACAGCATCACTTGAGTCTTTAGTTATAGACCCATTGGTAAGCGATGTTATCTTGCTGCTTGCATTCTCTTCACCATGCGTCGCTACACAAGCATGTGCACTGTCGCTCCAATTCAAGGAATCACTCTTCGCTTCAGCAATATCTTTGCTAATTTGATCCTGAATAGTCGTGATAGAATTATTCACATTCGCGAAAGAAGTTCCTACACCAGCAAACGCTGTTGCTACATCATGATACTCTTTATCTTCTGTTTTGCCATCTTCTTTCACGCTCTTAACCGCGAATGTAGGCGCACTCCAAGTTCCATTCTCATACTTAGCTTTACCACCTAAAGACTTCGCAACACTGCTCCCTAGAGCATATAGCTGATTGCCCGCTACAGCATCACTTGAGTCTTTAGTTATAGACCCATTGGAAAGCGATGTTATCTTGCTGCTTACCTTCTCTTCACCATGCGTCGCTACAAACGCATGTGCAGTGTCGCTCCAATTCAAGGAATCACTCTTTGCTTCAGCAATATCTTTGCTAATTTCATCCTTAATATTCGTGATAGAATTATTCACATTCGCGAAAGAAGTTCCTACACCAGCAAACGCTGTTGCTACATCATGATACTCTTTATCTTCTGTTTTGCCATCTTCCTTCACGCTCTTAACTGTGAATGTAGGCGCACTCCAAGTTCCATTCTCATACTTAGCTTTACCACCTAAAGACTTCGCAACATCGCCACCCAATTTATGAAGCTGGTTACCCGCTACAGCATCCGTTGAGGTTCCACTAATGTCTCCATTTTTAAGAGACGTAATCTTGCTGTTCTCTTTACTATCCCCATGCGTCGCTACAAAGGCATTCGCCGTTTGGCTCCAGATTAAAGAATCACTTTTTTCACCAGCAATTTCTTTGCTAATCTCATTTTTAATATTCGTGATAGAATCACCAACACCGGCAAAGGCAGACGCGACACTGTCATAAGTCGAGTCAGTAACGTCACCATCAGAATTGAAGCGCTTAACCTTGAATGTAGGAGCAGTCCACGTGCCATTCTCATACCTAGCGTTACCACCTAAAGATTTTGCAACTTTATCACCTAGAGCATAAAGCTGATTACCCGTTACGGCATCCGTGGAACCAGCATTAATCGAACCATCTAAAAGAGATGTAAGCTTGCTATTGCTTTTGCTATCTTTCTCTCCATGCGTCGCTACAAAGGCACCTTTAGCCTTATCCCACAACAACGCATCAGCCTGAGCAGTGCTAATTTCATTGGTAATCTCTTTATGTAAATCCGTGAAAGAAGTGCCTACACCGGCAAACGCTGAAGCCACATCTGTATAGCTCTCCTCACTCTCAGTACCATCAGATTTTACTGTTTTAACCGTGAACTTAGGCTTGCTCCATTGGCCATCCTCATACTTAGCACCACCACCTAAAGACTTCGCAACATTGCTCCCTAGAGCATATAGCTGGTTACCAGCTACAGCATCCGTTGACGTTCTACTAATGTCTCCATTTTTAAGAGACGTAATCTTGCTGTTCTCTTTACTATCCCCATGCGTCGCTACAAAGGCATTCGCCGTTTGGCTCCAGATTAAAGAATCACTTTTTTCACCAGCAATTTCTTTGCTAATCTCATTTTTAATATTCGCGATAGAATCACCAATACCGGCAAAGGCAGTCGCGACACTGTCATAAGTCGAGTCAGTAACGTCACCATCAGAATTGAAGCGCTTAACCTTGAATGTAGGAGCAGTCCACGTGCCATTCTCATACTTAGCGTTACCACCTAAAGATTTTGCAACTTTATCACCTAGAGTATAAAGCTGGGAACCATTAACGGCATCGGTTGACATTTTTGAGAGCTCACCAGGAGAAACCTTCAAAAGACGCCGTGTCTTACCTTCACTACTCTCAAAAGTCACGTCAGTTAATACTGAGGTAGGAGCAATAGCTATCACAGTTGGCCCATCATCCGCTCGGTTTAGTGCACTGGGTAAGCTTCTTATAAGAGAAAAGCTGTCTGTGTTCTTATGCTGATCATCACTTTGAGATGGATTATCTTGTTTTTCCCCAATAGCATGGGGTTCCTTTATCTCAACAAGCTGATGATTTAAACCTGCCAAATCACTATTAGTGCCAGAAAATGCATCCGCAACACTTTTATAACCTTCTACATTCTTATAACCTTCCGTACCTGCAAATGCAGTATCAAAAGCAGCTTTAGTCTGAAACTTAATATTAAGACTAAAGTTCTTGGGGGTATCCTCCCCCTCCACAAATGCAGAGCCACTATCTCTATACAATTTACTGCCAACTACATAGGCTGGCGGTATACCTTTAAGCGCATTTGCACCACCACTAAAGTCGTTTGATT
Source organism: Bartonella sp. CL435QHHD (assembly GCF_042195095.1). Classification (NCBI taxonomy): domain Bacteria; kingdom Pseudomonadati; phylum Pseudomonadota; class Alphaproteobacteria; order Hyphomicrobiales; family Bartonellaceae; genus Bartonella; species Bartonella sp. CL435QHHD. Next base: position 3,234 of record NZ_JBHINS010000020.1, on the reverse strand, counting down.
TGTTATTTAAAATCTGAGTAGCAGCAGCAACAGGAGAAACATTTGATAAAAAGATAATCACTGAAGCCAATGAAAGCGCTTTAATAAAAAGCCGTCGATAAAACGAGCAAGAATTTTTACAATCATTCACCACTAGCGCTTTTGGTGTGGTATATAATTTTTTCATAACAAATTCTCCAAATAAGAAATACATATTTAGAACATTAAAAAGTCATATTTCAGTGCTAGGGGTGATTAACGACGTGATTTTTGTTTGTTCTCTATAAAGTTTGAGTTTGCCGCAGAGGCGAACAGAAGTAATTAGAAGTCCGGCAAGGTTGTGATGGACGTTGATTAAAGGTTTGGTTAATGGGTTTTTTATTTTTTCCGCTTTTAAGAAGGATGCTTTTTTTTGCAACAAAACTCCTGAATGAGGGTGAAAAACGGATATGAAGAAGACATACTTGCGCCCTATTGTTAGATCTGCGGTTTATAGTTTTTAAAGTAAAAGAGTTCATTTTGTATAATTAAGAGGCTGTAATGTTTATTAGGGGAAAAGGTTAAGTTGTTGGCTGAATGATTTAGAGTACTTGTTGTGAAATCATTACGCTTTTATCGCGGGGGTAAGAGGTATACTCTTGAGCTTTAGATTTTTTTCTCTCAAAGAGCTTCAAAATAAAATGAAGGTGATTGTTTGTTTTTTTCATAATCCGTCGCGCCCCCCTTGCGAGCATCTTTCTGTTTTTACCAAAATGAGTCTTACTAAAGAATATTTCGCAATGTTATAGACTATTGCGTAAAATAGCAAGAGGAAAATGAATTTAATTATTTTTACAGAATGAGTCTTTCCGATTTATACAATCGTAAAATATCCTTATAACTTTAAAATTCATAGATTCCATGCACTATAGACTTGTCTAGAGGTTCTGTTTAATCGTTCGTTTTAGGTGTCCCATTTTGATCAAAATGAGTCTTACTAATAATTGCCGCTGTTGCATACCTCATGATTGCTACTGCTATGCACAGAGCAAATAAATAAAATAATAATAATACGATTTTTGATTTTTTTAAACGTATCCCCCCAATGGATATTTTCTATCAATGAAATTATAGAACGTACAGTTTTAAAATACTGTGCGATTACGCACTCTATCAATTTATATGAGAGTATTACGCTGTATTTATAAAATTTTTGTTAAAGTAATTCACTTTTTACTAAAATCAATCTCACTAAGATTATTACTATAGAATACCTTGTTATAAGACTTTATAAGTATACTACTCTATGGACTTCTCTGTAAAATATTACTTCTCTATAATATAAAATTTCGCCCTTGTCTGATGAGACAAGGGCGAAACTTCGCTTAAATTGTAGTTTTTCATATTCTCTGGTGTTATTTTAATTTCAGAGTTATTCCACCACCTACACCCCACTGACCGCCAGCACTGGTTGCTGATAGATTAGAACGAATCTTGCCATCTTCAGATGTATAACCTGCACCAATCGCAAAGGCAGATTGTCCACGCCAAAAACCACCACCAAATGAAACACTCACAGATCCTGGGTCATCGAAGTAACGTAAGTTAGAGACTGCCAAACCAATCGCTGCTGCTTGCCTTGCCTCTTTGCGCACATTCGTAATATCATAACTTAGTGCGTCAAACTTCATATCGGTATAGGATTTCGCCGCATTAACACCATTATCGACTTGTTCTTTAGTATACTCTTTCGCACTTTCAAGAGTAATCTTCATCTGCTCCGCGGTATGATCGTATAACTGACCACCATTCACTGCGTCCTTAGAGCCATGTTCAATTTTTCCACCTTGAACATTCGTAATCAAAACAGGCTCACTGTCATCGACACCTTTTAGAGTGATGCTATTGATTTTCTTTCCGCTATCATCGGTATCATAGCTAACCGCAACATTCACCTTGTTTTCAACTTCTGTTACCCTGTCTGTAACGTCGGTTACATTTTTTTCAACTTCTGTTACCTTGTTATTCATCTGCGAAAACTGATAGTCAGTCACTTCATAAGTTGACTTTTCTAAAATTTCACTAGGAGCAACAGTTACCGTGGTTGAATTATCCGCCTCATCTATGGCGCTTTCTTCCTCATCTATGGCAAGAGGTAAGCTTCTTAGAAAACGTGCGCTTCTCATAAAAGGAAAGCCTTCTGAAATAATATCCGAAGAATTATCTTGAGGTGTATAACTTTTTTCAATAATACCAACGCTATCCTTTATCTTAACAATCTCCTCATTCAAACTTGTGAAAGCACTATTAACGCCAGAAAACGCATCTGCAACATTAGTATAGTTTTTCTCAGTTTCATTACCATTCTTATCAAAGGCTTTAACTGTAAATGTAGGATCTGACCATTTTCCCGCTTTATCATATCCAGCACCACCGCCAAAATAATGTGCAAATGCCTGAGCCATAAAATAAATTTGACCACCATTTACCGCTTCGGTCGATGTTGCCGTAAATGCACCCCCTTTAACACCAGAGAGAACTCGTGGAAAATTAATACCGTTTGCAATATCTATTCTATCACCACCCTTGTCTCCACCAATCGTAATAAGCCCAACGCTATTTTGCCTAACAAAACTATCACCTGTCACACTTTCGATCTTTTGATTAAGATTCGTAAAAGAACTACTTACACCAGAAAGCGCATCCCCAACATTCTGATAGTTCTTTTCAGTCCCACTACCATTTTTATCAAAAACCTTAACTGTAAAAGTAGGAGCATTCCAGTTTCCATCTTTATCATATCCAGCATTATCACTCAAATAGCCTGCAACTACATTGCTCATGGCATAAAATTGAGAGCCATTTATCGCATCAGTCGATGTTGCTGTAATCGAACCAGCCTTAACACCCGCAAGAGTCCGTGCCACATTATCAACATTCGCGATATTTACCCTGGCCCCACTTACTTTTCCACCAATGGTAATAAGTCCGGTATCATCTTGCTTAACAAGATTATCACCTGTCCCATCAATGACTATATTCTCAATCTTTTTATCAAGATTCGTGAAAGAACTACTTACGCCAGTAAAGGCATCCGCAACATTCTTATAGTCCTTTTCAGTCCCACTACCATTTTTATCAAAGACCTTAACTGTAAAAGTAGGAGCACTCCAGTTTCCATCTTTATAGCCAGCACCACCGCCAAAATAGCCTGCAACTACATTGCTCATGGAATAAAGTTGAGAACCATTTATCGCATCAGTGGACGCTGCTGTA
>NZ_JBHINS010000007.1:0-85223 GCF_042195095.1 Bartonella sp. CL435QHHD | reverse complement strand
TGAAGGCGGCGTTGGCATTAATGCGCAACTGTCTCACAATTTCTCCCTTCATGGTGATGTCAGCTATCAACAAAAGCTTCAAAAAACTGGTATAAGTGGTGCAAACTTTTCAGGCGGCATACGCTATCAGTTTTAAATCAAGGTTGAAAAGTAGCCTATTCATTCTATTCAATTTTAAAAAAAGGCAGCACATCGTGCTGCCTTTTTATCTCTCCCCTATTCTTCTCTACCAATACACACCGCCAACATTTTTCTTTAAGAAAATTAGTTAAAAAACTCAAAACAATAAAATATCGCGCTTTCAACTAGTAAAAATATCCCTTGAAAAAAACTAAACGTCGATTGAAAAATCAATGAGCGCTATTTTATCGTAACCGTGTTAAAGAAAAACATGAAAGCTATGGTACCATCTTTGGTTTCATGATGTTGAAAGAGATCCCTATCAAGCTCAAGCATACAGTTTTTTTTAATTTTCTTGCCTACTCCTTTTCTTTAAGCATAAGAAACAAGTTTTATGCAAACATAACACATATCTTGAATAGAAAAACTTATAATACTTATATAATATTAACATAATGCATTCATATAATACTAAATGAATTTAAGTATAATACATTATATATTAAATGTATAATTTATTTTATACTTTACATAAAAATAAAAATCGCCTATTCACGTTCCATCTCTAAAGTACCCATCCATTTGATATCCTTCTTATAAGCGGGGGAAGAGTGTGTGGCACTTATAATTTACTTATAATTTAGGAAAATCTTGATGTGTAAAAAGTCCCTTTTATCCTGCACGGCTGTCATAACTGTCATGCTATTAAACACCCATCTCAATGTATATGCTGAAACTCTTGAAGTTTCCGGCGAGAAAAAAGAAGTATCTAACACAACGTATGAGATTATTAATGCGAAAGACAACGGGGAAATCACCGGCACACATTTAACTGTGGTTGGGAATAAAGACACGGATATTTATGCTGTAACAGCTGACGGTCTTGGCAGTGCGATTACATTACTGCAAGACACAGCCATTAAAGGAACTGATTTTGACATTCGTCTCGGTCTTAATGCAAAAGATGGTGCTACAATCAAAATGACTGGAGGCATTATTACGGTTTCTGAAATTGGCGCTTTCTTCGAAAACAGTATGAATGATAAAAACAAGCTGGAAGGTGTAACAATATCAAGCGGTAAAGATGACCACTTCATGGACAAGGGAATAAATGCCGACAACAAAAGCAAAGTTACTTTAGAAAACGTAACGGTTACGCAAGCAAACACCAGTATATTTGCAAATGATCATTCTGAAGTAACGATTTTAGGAGGAGCATTTGATGGAGAACTCAAAGGAATATCTGCTACGGAAGGCAGCGCTATTACTTTAACCTATAGTGAATTAGCCGATAATAAAAAAGGCAGTGTTCAAGTTACATCATCTCATGGTGACGGACTCTATGCAAATGGTGCACAATCCACAATCACAATGATAGGAGGATCAGTCACTGGAGAAAATACAGCATTACTTGCAGAAAATGGCGGACATATTGACGTCACAGATGTTACTTTAAAAAAAGATGGCACCGGAATCGGTGCAATAGCTAATGATGTTGACAGCACAATTGAACTGCACGGAAATACGGTAATTAATGACGCTGTAATTGGGCTTTATGCAACAAACGGTAGCACAATCACAATGACTGGAGGAACCATTACGGCTTTTGAAACTGGTGCGTTCTTCAATGAGAGTAAAAGCGATAAAAACAAGTTAGAAAATGTAACCATTACTTATGCAAATACCAGCATAAGTGATCAAGACAAGCTAGAAAATGTAAAAACATCGGACAATGAATTAGACCCTGGATGGGAAAGTGAATTAGAAAATGAAAAAGAAGAGTTTTTATTCACAGGAATAACGGCCTTTGCCGGAAGTCATCTCACTTTAGAAAATGTAACCATTACGCAAGCAGACACCAGCATATCCGCAGAAGATGGTTCACAAGTAACGATATTAGGAGGAGCATTTGATGGAGGATACACAGGGCTATCCGTAATGAACGGCAGCTTCATTACTTTAGCCAATAGTAAAGAAGGCAGCGTTCAAGTTACATCATCTAATGGTGATGGACTCTATGCAGAAGGTTTATTCTCTACAATCATAATGATGGGAGGGACAGTGACTGCGGGAAACAGAGCATTATTTGCACAAAAAGGTGGATATATTAAGGTCACAGATGTTGCTCTAACAACGATGGACGGAAACGGAAACGGGGCAGCTTCCACCGATCCTTACAGCTTTATTGAATTGGATGGAGAGACAACGATTACTAATGCTATAAATGGACTTGATGCGGAAAACAGTGGTGTCATCATAATGACGGGAGGAGCTGTAACTGCGAAAAGCGCAGCATTGTTTACCATGAACGGTGGATATATTAAGGTCACAGATGTTGCTCTAACAACGATGGACGGAAACGGATACGGTGCAGCTTCCACCGATCCTGAAAGCTTAATTGAATTGGATGGGAACACAACAATTAATAATGCTTTCATCGGACTTTATACAGAAAATAGTGGTAATATCGCAATGGCGGGTGGAACTGTAACCGCAACAAACATGGCATTGCTTGCAAAAAGCGGTGGACACATTAAGGTCACAGATGTTGCTCTAACAACAATGGATGGCAACGGATACGGTGCAGCTACCAGCGATCCTGAAAGCTTGATTGAATTGCATGGAAAGACAACGATTAATAATGCTTTCATCGGACTTTATACAGAAAATAGTGGTACTATCACAATGGCGGGTGGAACTGTAACCGCAACAAACATGCCACTGTTTGCAAAAAGCGGTGGATATATTAAGGTCACAGATGTTGCTCTAACAACAATGGATGGCAACGGATACGGTGCAGCTACCACTGATCCTGACAGCTTGATTGAATTGGATGGAAAGACAACGATTAATAATACTTTCATCGGACTTAATACAGAAAATAGTGGTACTATCACAATGGCGGGTGGAACTGTAACCGCAACAAACATGGCATTGCTTGCAAAAAGCGGTGGACATATTAAGCTCACAGATGTTGCTCTAACAACGATGTATGGCAACGGATACGGAGCAGCTACCACTGATCCTGACAGCTTGATTGAATTGGATGGAAAGACAACGATTAATAATGCTTTCATCGGACTTAATACAGAAAATAGTGGTACTATCACAATGGCGGGTGGAACTGTAACCGCAACAAACATGGCATTGCTTGCAAAAAGCGGTGGACATATTAAGCTCACAGATGTTGCTCTAACAACGATGTATGGCAACGGATACGGAGCAGCTACCACTGATCCTGAAAGCTTGATTGAATTGGATGGAAAGACAACGATTAATAATGCTTTCATCGGACTCAATGCAGAAAATAGTGGTACTATCACAATGGCGGGTGGAACTGTAACCGCAACAAACATGGCATTGCTTGCAAAAAGCGGTGGGCATATTAAAGTCACAGATGTTGCTCTAACAACAATGGATGGCAACGGATACGGTGCAGCTACCACTGATCCTGACAGCTTGATTGAATTGGATGGAAAGACAACAATTGATAATATTTTCATCGGGCTCAATGCAGAAAATAGTGGTACAATCACAATGGCGGGTGGAACTGTAACCGCAACAAACATGGCATTGCTTGCAAAAAGCGGTGGGCATATTAAAGTCACAGATGTTGCTCTAACAACAATGGATGGCAACGGATACGGTGCAGCTACCACTGATCCTGACAGCTTGATTGAATTGGATGGAAAGACAACGATTAATAATGCTTTCATCGGGCTCAATGCAGAAAACAGTGGTGCAATCACAATGGCGGGTGGAACTGTAACCGCAACAAACATGGCATTGCTTGCAAAAAGCGGTGGGCATATTAAAGTCACAGATGTTGCTCTAACAACAATGGATGGCAACGGATACGGTGCAGCTACCACTGATCCTGACAGCTTGATTGAATTGGATGGAAAGACAACAATTGATAATATTTTCATCGGGCTCAATGCAGAAAATAGTGGTACTATCACAATGGCGGGTGGAACTGTAACCGCAACAAACATGGCATTGCTTGCAAAAAGCGGTGGGCATATTAAAGTCACAGATGTTGCTTTAACAACAAAAAATGGTAACTATGGTGCTGCTGCAACCGATCCTGAAAGCTTGATTGAATTATATGGAAAGACAACAATTAATAATGCTGTAACCGGACTTGATGCAGAAAATAGTGGCACAATTATAATGACTGGTGGAACAGTAACTGCGAAAACCATGGCATTGTTTGCAATGAACGGTGGACATATTAAGGTCACAGACGTTGCTCTAACAACGATGGATGGCAACGGATACGGTGCAGCTGCCAGCAATCCTTACAGCTTAATTGAATTGCATGGAAATACAGCGATTAGCAATACTTTCATCGGACTTTATGCAGAAAACGGTGGCACAATTAAAATGAATGGAGGGACCGTAGCAGCAAAAGGATCAGCATTTGTTTTAAAAAATAGCGGATATATTGATGTAACAAATGTTTCTGCAACAGCAGAAAACAGTGGCATAACATTTGATAAATCCGAGGACGATAATGCCTTAGAAATCAACTTGACAAATACAAAGATTCGCACTGAAAATAGTATTGGAATTAACGCAGACCAATCAATCGGTATAGCCAATCTCAAAAATTCAGAAATCAGTGCCGATATTTTATTAGCAGCAAAAGCTTCAACTAAAGAAAATAATTTTGCTTTTACATTAAATGCTAATCACTCCGTATTAAAGGGAAGAGCAAAAATTGCAGAAAACAGAACTGTACGCTTTGATTTGACAAACAAGACAACATGGATATTGAAAACCAGTACAAAAGAAACCGATGATGACGGAAAACTGCTTGCTATTGCTCAAAGGTCACGTTCTGATATTTCTGTGCTCAATCTCAATGATAGTTCTATTGTTTTTAATGGACCGGTAGAAGATCATTATCATACATTGCATATAGGATCTGGAATACCGAACATTCTAGCAGTCTATAATGCCTCTGGTGAGGCAGAAATTCATTTCAACGCTATATGGAGTGATGGTGTTGCAATAGATGCACAAAAAACCGATAGGCTTCTCATTCACGGTGATGTAGCAGGCACCACAACAGTTTATGTCAAAAATGTTTCAGGGGATAAAGAGAGTGTAGAAAATGCCTCTGATCCTTCAAATATAGGTGGACTTTCACTTATTCAAGTTTCTGGAGAAGCAAAAGAAGACTCCTTTAAATTGAAAAATGGCTATACCACCATAGGAGGAACTCCTTATAAATATACGCTGACTGCCTATGGACCAGTCTCAAGCTATGGCAAAGCCAATGCTAACCAAAACTTATTCGATGAAAAGGATAAAGATTTCTGGGATTTCCGTTTGCAGCCTGAATTTTTTGACCCCGATTCAAAAGTAAGAGCAGTTGTACCACAAATGGCAAGCTATTTGGTTATGCCAAATGCCCTCTTTTATACTGGATTGGCCGATATGGCCAAGCAAAATGCACTTTTAGCCAATATGAGAACAACAGTCTTGGGAGAGCAGAAAAATCTAAAAAACAGTTTCTTCCTCTCTACCTATGGGGGTACAGGAACCTTATCCTCGAAACGCGGTCCCCTTAAATATGGTTATGGTGCTGATATTCGCTACGCTGCTATACAAGGTGGGGTTGCATTGACTACGTTAGAAGGGCACAGCACTACTACACATCTTGGTCTTTTAGGTACCTATGGGCAGCTGTCTTTCACTCCAAAAGAGATGCAGGATGCAAGTAAAAGCACCCTAGATAAATGGTCTCTCACTGCCTATGGTAGTGTACAACATGACAGTGGTTTCTATATCGATACGCTTTTATCCTATGGGATAATAAAGGGCGATATCACCAATGCTATCATTGGTAAAACCGCGAAATTGAACAATGTAAAAATGTTGAGTATTTCCACCACCGTTGGCAAACAATTTTCTACCGGAATGGAAGGTTTAACCTTCGAGCCCCAAATACAACTTGCTTATCAACATTTGATGTTTGATACCATTGAAGATGCTGATAATTTAAAAATTGATATGAACAATCCTTCTCAATGGTTGATCCGTGTTGGTGGACGTTTAACCAAAACCATTATGATCACTGAAAATGGTCCTGCCATTTCCTTCTATGGAAAAGCAAACTTGATCAAAACCTTTGGTGATGATGGTACCATCCAGATTGGCAGAGATTTTGACCTTGATCCCATGGGAACAGCAATTGAGGGCGGCGTTGGCATCAATGCACAACTGTCTCACAATTTCTCTTTTTACGGTGATGTAAGCTATCGACAAAAGCTTCAGAAAACTGGTATAAGTGGTGCAAGCTTTTCAGGTGGCATACGCTATCAGTTTTAAATCAAGGCTGTAAAAATAGCCTATTCATTCTATTCAATTTAACAAAAAGGGCAGCACAATATGCTGCCTTTTTTGTACATTAAAGTCATCCTTTTTCCTTTTAAAGCACCCTTCCCTCTTAATACTTAGTTCTTTACGAAAATCCCCAAGACAAGACACAACAAACGCAACAGAGCACTTCTATCCCCAGTGGATGAAGAGTACTTCCTACTTTGAAAAAAAGAGAAGTCTATTAGAAATAAATTAATACCACTGTGTTGAAAGATGACAACCCACTTTAAGCCCAAGTAAGTTAGCTTTTTTATAAGCTTCTTCTACATCCTTTTTTGTTCCCTCATAACCCCAATTTGCGTCATATAATAATCCCTACCATCACGTAAAAGATGTTATGGTACCACTATATCAGTATCTCAGAATATTTCTCTGAATAATAATATTCAAAATTATAATTCTTTAAATAAAATCAATTATAAATACATTTTGTATTAGACATAATTAATATCAATTATTTTTTAATTTTGACAAAAAACCAAAAATGTCTTACCAAATAAAGACAATTACTGAAATTAATAACAATTATCCATTTTCACTTCTTCTTATGAAGTTCGCGGGGAAATGAATATTTGGGGGCTATCATAAGGAGAATACTAGTGTATAAAACATCCCTTTTATCATGCACGGCTGCAGCCGCTATCATCCTATTCAATATCCAGTTCAGTGCACATGCTGAAACCCTCGTAGTTTCTGGGGGAAAACAACAAGAAGTATCCGATAAAACCTACGAAACTATTCACGCAAAAGACGGTGGCAAAATCATTGGAAAACATTTAACCATTGTTACGAATAAAGATATAAACCAAGGCACAAACCAAACCGTCTATGCTGTAACAGCAGAAGGTGCTAACAGTGCGATTGAGTTACTGGATGGCACAACCATTAAAGGCACTGGTTCTGGTATTTTCTTAGGCCTTGAAGCCAAAGACGGTGCTACACTTCAAATGACTAAGGGAACAATTACATATTCTGGAATGGAGGCCTCCTCATCTGGCATTTTATCTAGCACTGGTGCTTCCTTTTCTGACAGTAAGAGTAAAAAAAACAAGCTGGAAGACGTGGTAATATCGAGTGAAAACGATAACAGTTCACTATCCTTAGGAATAAGTGCTAAAAACAGCACAGTAACCTTGAATAATGTAACCGTTACTCAAGCACTAACAGGCATATCTGCAGATGATCACTCGACAATAACAATCTCTGGAGGATCATTTCGTGCAAAAAATACAGCAATATCTGCTCAAAATGGCAGCACCATTACTTTAAACAACAATGTTACAGTCGCATCATCTAATGGTACTGGACTCCATGCAGATGGTATAGAATCCAAGATCACAATGAAAGGAGGGGCTGTCATAGGAGGAAGTTTGAATGGACATGAAGGCGCATTATTTACAGAACATGGTGGACGTATTGAAATTACGGATGTTACTCTAACAACCGATAACTTCGGAAACGGTGCACTTGCACTTGGTTCTGATAGCATAGTTGAATTAAAAGGCAATACAAAGATTAACAATGCTTTGAACGGTCTTGGAGCATTTGATGGTGGTAAAATCACCAGCGAAAATTTAACACTCATCGGTTCTGGAGCAAAAGAAGAAAGCACTGGTGTAGGAGTTGACCTGCCTAACAGCAAGATCGAACTAAATGGAAAAACAACCATTGAAAAATTCACACATGGGCTTGAGGCACGAAATGGTGGACAGATTGATGTCACGGATATAGCTTTAACAACGAATGACGCGGGAACCGGTGCACTTGCACTTGGTCCTGATAGCAGAATTGAATTGCATGGAACGGCAACGATTAATAATATTTTGAAGGGTCTTAGAGCAATAAATGGTGGCAAAATTACCAGCGAAAATTTAACAGTAGTCGGTGGTAAAGCAATTAATGAAAATCTCGGCAAAATAAGCATTGGTGTACGGACAGAGGATTCTGGTAGTGAAATTCAGTTAACCGGCAAAACAACCATTCAAAATGTCGATGAAGGTCTTTATGCAGACGGTGGAAGTCAAATCATTAGCGGAGATTTAACAATAACCGGTGGTGAGTCCGAAGCAGCAACCGTTGGTGTAAACATTTGGGATGCCGATAGTATAGTTGAATTCAATGGCAAAACAACCATTCAAAATGTTGATGTTGGTCTTTTTGTCATTGAAGGTAGCACAATTAAAACGAGCAATCGTGCTATTGATACTAATTCTAAAGGCCTAGATACCCAATCCGATACTCCTCAGAAGGGGAAGAAAAATACAATAGAAGCAAAAATGGCTGCGCTGGTTGTAATAAATGGCGGACATATTGATCTGACAGATGTTTCTGCCACAGCAGAAGTTGCCGGTTTACAATTCGCAACTTTCTTTGATAATAATCCGAATAGCTCGCATGATCCGCAAAAATATCATAGTAATGAGATCAATCTGACCAATGCAGAGCTTCATGCTGAAAATGGCACAGGAATTTTCGTTAGAGCTGTTGTTGAAAAAAGCATCGAAGATGCTACAGCTCCATCAATCGGCACAGTCAATCTTAAAAAATCAGAAGTCCATGCTGACGTATTATTAGGAGATGGTATTTTTTGGGACAAAACATCATGGAAAGATGAAGATTTGTGGGATGGTAAAGAGGTTAAAACGATCTCCAACGGCACCTTCACATTAAGCGCAGATCAGTCTATTCTAGAGGGCAGAGCAAATATTGCTAAAGACAGAAATGTGCACTTTGATCTGAAAAACAATACAAAATGGACGTTGAAAATCAGCAAAAATGAAAAAGATGATGATGGCAATCTCCTTGATATCGCTCAAAGATCTCGTTCTGATATTTCCACGCTTAATCTCGATAACAGCTCCATTATCTTTAATGGACCAACCGAAGATCATTACCAAACATTGCATATAGGTTCTGGTAAACCAGACACGCAAGAAGTCTACAATGCAATGGGTGATGCAAAGATTTACTTCAACACGGCTTGGAGTGATGGTGCTGCAATAAATGACCAAAAAACCGATAGACTTTTGATCCATGGGGATGTCTCTGGCAACACATCAGTTTATGTCACGGGGCGCTTAGAAGAGAACAATATCGAAGCAAATACCTCTGCTGCTGCCAATGTCCGGGGTCTTTCACTTATTCAAGTTTCTGGAAAAGCAGAGGAAAACTCTTTCAAACTGGTAAATGGCTATACCACAAGAGGTGGCTTACCAGATATGTATACACTACGTGCCTATGGACCAGACTCAAGCCAAGGCAACGCCGATATTGCACAAAACCTCTTTGATGAAAAGAATGAAAATTTCTGGGATTTCCGTTTGCAACCCGAACTGCTTGACTCCAATTCTGGTTCAAATCCTGATCCTGAAACAAATATCCCTACCGTTGCCCCTGTACCACAAACAGCAAGCTATTTGGTCATGCCAAATGCTCTCTTCTATAGTGGATTAACCGATATGGCTAAACAAAACGCACTCTTAGCCAATATCAGAACATCTGTCTTAGGAAAAGAAGAAGAAAAACAAACCGGTTTCTTCCTCTATACTTACGGAAACACAGGAACCTTATCTTCTGAACGCGGACCTCTCAAATATGGTTATGGTGCTGATATCCGCTATGCTGCTCTACAAGCCGGTGTTACATTCGCGGCATTAGAAGGACAAAATACCACAACACATTTCGGTCTTGTAGGCACCTATGGGCGGCTGTCTTTCACTCCAAAGGATATGGATGATGTAAGTAAGAGCACATTGGATAAATGGTCACTAACAGCTTATGGCAGCGTGCAGCATAACAATGGTTTCTATATGGATACACTGTTATCCTATGGAATTCTAAAAGGAGATATCGGCAATGCTATCATTGGCAAAACCGCAAAATTGCAAAATGCCAAAATGTTGAGTATCTCCACCACTGTTGGCAAAGAGTTTGCAACCGGAATGGAAAGTTTAACATTTGAGCCGCAAGCACAAATTGCCTATCAACATTTGATGTTTAATACCATTGAAGATGCTGATAATTTTACCGTTGATATGAACAATCCTTCTCAATGGTTGATCCGTGTTGGTGGACGTTTGACAAAAACCATTTCCACTGAAAACAACCGTCCTATGTCTTTCTATGGAAAAGTAAACTTGATCAAAACCTTTGGTGATAATGGTACCATCCAGATTGGCAGAGATTTTGACCTTGATCCTATGGGACCTGCAATTGAAGGCGGCGTTGGCATTAATGCGCAACTGTCTCACAATTTCTCCCTTCATGGTGATGTCAGCTATCAACAAAAGCTTCAGAAAACTGGTATAAGTGGTGCAAACTTTTCAGGCGGCATACGCTATCAGTTTTAAAATAAAACTGTCAAAACAGCGTATTTCTTTTCTATGCATTAACAAAAAAGGCAGCTACAATATGCTGCCTTTTCGCTTTATAAATCCTAATAACACTACACTATCCCTCCTTAAGAGAGCCCTTGCTTTTTCTACTGCCTGTAAAATCAACATCCACGCGCAACGCCCATGTTTAAAACAAAGCTTGAGACGCATCAGTGCTGTATTAACAGCTCCAGCTTTTGTATGACAGATGGGAGCGAGGATATTGCGTATTTCTGTTTGTGTAATCTCTGAAATAGGCAAACAGCCTAATTTGAGGAGAATATGGAGTTTTAAAGGTGAAAACCCGTTTCCATCTTTACCATCATTTTTAATTCAGCTTTACAACTTTCAAAAGCATCTAAGGCAATGTCTTTTAAGTAATGGAGATTACGCATTGCCTCACGTTTTCGTTTCTCACGTTCTTTAATGGGGGCACGCCCCTCACGTAAAACAGCACGCCACCCAGTTGCCAATTCACGAGCTTGTTTTAAAGAAACATCTCTCAAGGCACCCAAGTCCATTTAGCAACAGCGCCCCCCGTGAAAGATATAACGGTAAAGCCATTGAGTACCACCATCTTTACGTTTGTGAAGGAGCAATCCGGCACCATCATTATATTTTCCAGCTCGTGGGTGTTGCTAAAGCCCTTGGCTCTTGAGACGATTCATAAGAGCCATTTTTAGTCCTTTCTTATACATTTTTTACCCACACGCCAGCCCCGCTTGTGGTGTGCAAGAGAATGGTTTTTCTTGATTTAAGACAAACAGGTTTAAAATGAGAAAATCTTACGTTATTCAGAACTCTAATTCAATGAAAGTACCGATAAATTATCTTTATAAATCATTACATTATACCATTTTTATCAAGATAAAAGATAAGGTATTTTTATCTAGAATATGTCACAAAGTATGCAGCCTTTTCGAACATGAAATCCATTTTTTCCTGAAGTGTTTTCTTTTCTACTTAAATACAATTTTCCTCCTCTTCACATGGGTTGCGCAGCTATTCATCATCGAATTTGCCCATAAAGCTA
Organism: Bartonella sp. CL435QHHD; assembly: GCF_042195095.1. Lineage (NCBI taxonomy): Bacteria > Pseudomonadati > Pseudomonadota > Alphaproteobacteria > Hyphomicrobiales > Bartonellaceae > Bartonella > Bartonella sp. CL435QHHD. The sequence goes on along the minus strand of NZ_JBHINS010000007.1, from coordinate 73,307 downwards.
AAAAAGTGTATTTTTAGATAATATAAAGATAACAGCATTAAGAATAAATCTTAAAAAATAGAAGATTTCTTGCTTTTTCACTTATGGAAGTACAGAAACTCTACCGTTTGATTATGCTCCTCTTTGAAGATAGATATGGTGCTAATATGCGCCATAGAGCTGTCCAAGCAAAGATGATATTAGAAAAATGAAAAGTTAATCACTACACATTTGAAATAGATAGGAACCTACAGCCACTCTCATTCACTCCAAAGGATATAGAAAATGAAAAAAAGCACACTGGATAAATCATCAATCATAGCTTACAATATAACAGAGCATAATGGTGTTTTCATATGGCTACACTCTTCCCTTGTGATATCTGTACAGCAGATATCTCTAAAACTTCTATAAAAAATACTATTAAAGTTATGCTGTAAAAATGTTAATTGCCTCAACAATTATTTGTCAAAAATTTGCAAAGAATAATCAGAGAACTAACCTTTTGAACCACGAACATAATTTGTGTGCTAAGGATTTGATTTTTACCAACTTTTAACATATTGATGATCTTAAAATTAAATCAGACAGCCTCCCCAGTTAGTCCGGATAGGTAGGTATCTAACAAAAACTATTGTTAGGACCGTAGAAGATTGTACCCCATCCTTGTATGAGAAAGTGAACTTCCTTAAAAAACTTTGATATTGATGATACTAAACAGATTGGTATTCATTTTTACCTTAATCCGATAGATCCTGCCATTAAAGGTGCGTTTAGCACAATACACAGTTATCTCACAATTTAACCTTCTATATTGATGTAAACTATCAGAAAAAATTTTAAAAGACGTATAGCCGAGACAAGTTTTTCTGATAGAATACACTACCAATTTTAATATAAAATTATAAAAAAATAAGCATATTGATCCGTTTACTATTAACAAAAAAACGGAGTGTATTTTTTTGTTATTTACAATCTATTATAGAAATAAAATAAATTCTTTCTTTACGATGTGTTGTCGCTATCTATAAAGATTTATTTACACTTCCATTGCTGGTTCTTCTAAACAAACAGTTTTGAGAAAATTAATGCATGAAAAGAAAATCTAACAACAAGCGCTTTATCTTTCACATACAAAACGCTCAAGAAAGCTAATTTTTTCATTTATAAAATGAAATAACTCAATAAAGTTCTTTTTGTATCAATAAAAGATGTTTTAAATGAAATATTCAAAATATTGATTTATAATGATAATTTAGCGTTACTTTCATTGAGTTAGAGTTCTGAATATCGTAAATTTCTCTCATTTAAAATCTGTTCCATGTTGAACTAATCAAAATCATTCACTTACACATTACAAGCGGGACTGGCGTGTGAAGCAAAGTTATATAAGAAAAGCCTAAGAATTCCTCTCATGCACCGCCTCAAGTGCCAAAGGCTATCCACACAACATTGGGAGCTAGCAAAGTATGTAATGGGGTTGCTCTTTTATTAAGCCGTAAAGGTATCGGCTTGCTCCTTCGTAAGTATAAAGATGATGGGACTCTATAGCTTTAGCGTTATAGCATTCATGAAAACCATCGCGAAATGGGCTGTGCGACCTTAGAAAAATGGACTTTGCTACCCTTAAGGAAAAGCTTCTTTAAAGAAAGCCTGTGAATAGCCCCCTCATCACTTCTTCTAGCAGAGAAAATTTTCTGATCGTTTTGGTGAGTACATCAAATAATACATCTCAATGCGATAGAGCTTTTATAGCGATTATCTTTAATAGACAGTTTTTAAATATCATACTTCATAGTGCTTTTAGCATAAGCTTAACCAAGCTAGGTTTTATGAAATCCACTTTTCTCGACTTTTTATGATCATGAACAAATTTTTCTGAAGCAAAACTTCAAATCATAGAGAACACCATAAATATAATTCGTTTTGTTATTTACAATAAAAACGTAATGATATAAAAACTGATCGGGTACTTGCGCCATCAGGGGAATGAAGTAAGCATCAAAGCATACCAAATACTAAAGGCATATCTATGTGTAAGAAATATATTTATAAGAAAAATTTTTTGTTATGTACAATTGCTGGAACTTTCATTTTTTCTCATTTTGCTCCAACTTATGCAAATAGACAACCTCCTGAAATTATTAGTGAGTTTAAGCTGGAGAAAGGAGAAGAAAAAACTCTTAATAATGTTTTTATCCGCAATGGACCGAGCGCAGTGTATGCCAAAGAAAAAGCAATTGCCACAATTACAAACTCAACAATACATTCAGCTTCGTTTGCTTTTGCTGCATCACAAGGTGGACGTATTAATGCTAAAGAAGTGAAAGTCAATGCCTTGGATACTGGTCTATCAATTGAAAACGGTATCATTAACATTGAAGATTCATTCATAGAAACCAAAAGAAAATCCGGTATTGTTTTTCATAGCATAAATTATCTGAAAGATGGTGAAGAAGTTATCAATAAGGCAATTCTTAACAATACAAAACTTCTTGTGAGAAATGGTGTCGGTATTTTAGGACCGTCATCTTCAAAGTCTGTTGCCGAAGTTCAACTTAGAAATTCAGAAATTCGTTCTGATGTATTATTACAAAACAATGTAAAAAAGAAAACAGATTCAGATCCTCATCCTGTGACTTTCGTATTAACTGCCGATAATTCGATTATAGAAGGAAGAGCAAGAACCTTAGCAGTAAATACGACTGTTTTTAATTTAAACAACAATAGCAAATGGTATTTAAATGTAAGTCAATACGACATAAATCGTGATTTTAGTCCATATAATTATGCACTCCATGACATTAAGCAACGAGCGCTGTCTACCGTTTCAGTACTGAACTTTAGTAATAGCTCTATTGTGTTTAATGCGCCACATAGGCTGGCAAAGAGTCAATATCAAACCTTGAGTGTAGGACGGACAATTGAGCTCCCTAATCCACATGAAAACAGGGACTCCGCTATAGAAACCGTTTATAATGCAGTAGGCAATGCAAGGATTTATTTCAATACAGAATGGAGTGATGGTTTAGAAAGAGAACAACAAAAAACGGACCGCCTTCTTATCCATGGAGATGTAACAGGCACCACAACAATTAGTTTCAATAGCCTTTCAAAAGGTGTGTCATCAAAAGAAGAAGCTTCTATTCCCGCGAATATGCGTGGACTGTCGCTCATTCAAGTATCTGGAAAAACAGATAAAAATGCCTTCAAACTAGCAAATGGCTATGTCACAATGGGCGGCTTGCCTTATAAATATGTCTTAAATGCCTATGGACCGACATCACGTCTTGGAAAAGCAGAGAGCACACAAAGCCATTTAGGAGAAGTAAGTCAACAATCACAAGAAAAGGACTCAAAAACCGACACGACCTTCGCTGCATTTGGCGGAATAGCTTTAAGGGATGAGAATAATATAAAAGTTGAATCAACACCAAATTCTGAGCAAATAGGGAGCATACAAAACCATTTGAGAGAAAATCAGAATTTCTGGGATTTCCGCTTGCAAAGTGCAACGCTCGATGATGAAGGAAAGATCAGAGCTCTCGTTCCTCAAGTGGCAAGCTATTTGTCCATGCCTAACGCACTATTCTCAGCTGGACTGGCTGATGTAAACAATCAAAACACTTTACTGAACACGATACAAGAAACAGGCTTTGAGAAAAAAAATCATAAAAACAAAGGGATCTTCTTCTCGACTTATGGCAATAAAATGACATTATCCTCTCACCGTACGCCATTACAATATGGCTATGGTGCCGATATTCACTATGCTTCTTTACAAGCAGGCTTTACATTAGTAGCTCTAGAAGATCAAAACATGACCACCAATGTGGGGCTTTTCGGGACATATGGGAAATTAGCTTTCACCCCAAAAGACATGGAAGGTGCTGACAAGAGTACACTCAATAAATGGTCAATTGCTGCATATAGTGGACTGCACCATAATAATGGTACATATATCCATGCTCTCTTTTCCTATGGAATGCTCAAGGGAGATATCACCACAGCTCTCATAGGAAAGACTGCAGAATTGAAAAACGCTGATACATTCAGTGCATCGGCGACCATTGGACAAAAGTTCGAAACCAGTACGAAAGGATTGGTCTTTGAACCACAAGCACAAGTTGTTTATCAGCGTCTCATGCTTGGCACACTCTCAGATGTCGATGGGTTTGATGTAGATATGGGAAATCCTTATCAATGGTTAGTGCGTGTTGGTGGGCGCTTAACACAAACGACGATTTCTATTGAAAAAGGCAGTATGCTTTCTTTCTATGGTAAATTAAATATTGTTAAAGCTTTTTCTAACAATGGCACCATACAGATTGGTGAACCATTCCACCTTGATTCTATGGGAGCTGCCCTTGAAGGTGGACTTGGTATAAATGCACAATTATCACAAAATATCGCCCTTCATGCTGATGTTAACTATCAACATAAGCTTCAAAAAACTGGTATATCAGGAGCAAGCTTTTCAGGTGGAATACGCTACCAGTTTTAAGAAAAAGCAAAAAACAATTTATAGTCTATTCATTTTTAATAAAAAAGCAGTACGAATGTGCTGCTTTTTTCAATCTTTCGGAAAGAGGCATCAATGATGGTTCTTTCTATACAGCTTTCTTGAAAGGATTAATTTCATTCAAACCAAATGCAATAAAACTCTTTATCTCTTAATGACTGTTGAAGTCTTTAGAGAGCTGCCTTTTTGATTTATAAAAATCGAATGGATTCAATAAAAATTATTGTATATCGATAAAAAATACAAAATATTTTGATTTTTAGCACTTTAAAACAAAAATACTTATCAAGCTCGATTTTATGAAGTCCATTTTTCCCGACTTTTTATGACCATGAAAAACGCTTTTCTTTAAAAAACTTTAAATCATAGAGAACACCATAAATATAATTCGTTTTGTTATTTACAATAAAAACGTAATGATATAAAAAACTGATCGGGTACTTGCGCCATCAGGGGAATGAAGTAAGCATCAAAGCATACCAAATACTAAAGGCATATCTATGTATAAGAAATATATTTATAAGAAAAATTTTTTGTTATGTACAATTGCTGGAACTTTCATTTTTTCTCATTTTGCTCCAACTTATGCAAATAAACAACCTCTTGAAATTCCTACGGTCCAAGTAGCTAATGGAGAAGAGAAGAGCCTTCATAATGTTTTTGTTCGTGGTAAGTATGATGCCGTGGTTGCTAAGAAAGGTCATATTGCCATTACAAACTCAGTAATGCACTCAGGCTTTACTTTGCTTTCTGCAACATCAGGTGGTCAAATTAATGCCAAAGGAATTGTGGGAGAGGCAAAAGAGCATGGTTTGTCACTCACAAACGGCACAATCCATATTGAAGATTCAACATTAAACGTCATAGGCCACGGCAAAGCCTATGGTATCAACTTTGGTTATATTGCAAGCTCTACAATAAAAGAAGGAGAAGAAGTTGTAAACAAAGCAATCCTTAATAATACAAAACTTCTTGTAAACGACGGTGTAGGTATTTTCGGACCTTATTATTCCAAAGCTGTTGCTAATGCAGTGTACCTTAAAAACTCAGAAATTCGTTCTGATATGTTATTAAAGAATGACGTTTTACCCTTCTTCAAGATTCAACCTACTACTTTTACATTAGACGCTGATAATTCGATTATGGAAGGAAGAGCCAAAACGTTTCCTCAAAATACAACGGTTTTCACCCTAAACAATAACAGCAAGTGGCATTTAAAAATTAGTCTATTTGAATTGGAAGATAGTTTTAGTCTATTTGATTACAAGCTCCTTGATCTTAAGCAACGAGCACAATCAATCGTTTCAGTCCTAAACCTTAATAATAGCTCTATCATATTTAATGCGCCGCATAAATTAGCAGACAATCATTATCAAACCTTGCATGTAGGAAGACATCCACAAAAAGCAGAGCAAAACAGAAGCTCCGATGCAACAACGGTTTACAATGCATTGGGCAACGCAAGGATTTACTTTAATACCGAATGGAGTAATGGTCTTACAAAAGAACAACAAAAAACTGACCGTGTTCTTGTTCATGGTGATGTCTCAGGCACCACAACGATCTATTTCAATAATCTTTCAAAGCATGCAGAACCATTCGATGATGAAGAAGATTCAATTCCTTTGAATGCGCGTGGTCTCTCACTTGTTCAAGTGTCTGGAAAAGCAGAAGAAACCGCCTTCACGCTGGCAAATGGCTACACCACAATGGATGGATTACCCTATAAATACATACTCAATGGCTATGGACCAACATCCAGCCGTGGGAAAGCTGATAGGGCACAAAGTCATTTAAGCGCAATACCACAAGAATCAAAAAAGCAAGATGCGCAAAATACCAATGCATCATCTCTTGGAAAAGAAAACAACGGACAAGCTCCCTTGGAAGAAAATGAGAATTTCTGGGATTTCCGCTTGCAAAGTGCTACTCTCGATGATGAAGGAAAGATCAAAGCTCTTGTTCCTCAAATGGCAAGCTATTTGGTTATGCATAATGCAATATTCTCCTCTGGCTTGGCTGATATAAACAATCAAAATACACTGTTAGATAATATGCACTCAACAGTTTTCGGATTAGAAGGTCATAAACAGAAAGGGATATTTTTATCGACTTATGGCAACAAGATGACGTTATCTTCCAGCCGTAGTCCATTGGAATATGGTTATGGTGCTAATGTTCACTATGCTGCTATACAAGCAGGCATGACATTAGCAACGTTAGAAAATCAAAATATGACCGCGAATCTTGGTCTTTTAGGCACATATGGAAAGCTCGCTTTTGCGCCAAAGGATATGGAAGGTTCTGACAAAAGCATACTGGATAAATGGTCCTTTACGGCCTATGGGAACCTCCACCATGACAGTGGTCTCTATGTTAATGCACTTTTCTCTTACGGCATTTTAAACGGACATATTACAACAGCCCTTATCGGCAACACCACAGAATTAAACAATACGGATACATTAAATATATCAGCTACCGTTGGGCAAAAACTAGCAACTGGTGTTGAAGGAGTGTCATTTGAACCACAAGCACAACTTATTTATCAACATATTGCCTTTGGCACTCTTTCAGATATTGATGGCTTCCAAGTTAATATAAAGCCCCCTCATCAATGGTTGGTCCGTATTGGAGGGCGTTTAACAAAAACAATGCTTCCTATTGAAAAAGATCGTGTTCTTTCTTTTTATGGTAAATTGAATGTCATCAAAGCTTTTGGTGAGAAGCGCACTATCGATGTTATGGAATCTTTCCATCTCGATTCTATGGGCTCGTCCCTTGAAGGTGGGCTTGGCATTAACGCGCAGCTTTCTAAAAATATCGCACTTCATGCTGACGTTAATTACCAACATAAACTTCAAAAAGCTGGGTTCTCTGGAATTAATTTTTCCGGTGGAATGCGTTATCGCTTTTAGAAATCTTAGCTCTCTATTTTGACGCGTAAGCAGCGCTGAGATGAAAAACAGTGCTGCTTATATTTTGCTACATTACAAAAAAACGCAATGTGTCAAAAAGTGGTTCATTTTTAGCAAAACAAAGAAAATATCTTAAGGAACATCTCTATGCATAAGAATATTTTGTTATGTACAGCCGCTTGTGCTTTATTTTTTTCTTCTTTTAATTTCACATCTACCAGCACCGACTCTGGTCTAAGCCACCAGGAACGCCATGCTCTTGAAGGGATCATGAAATTACCTGAACAATATCGCCATGCCATTGATTCAATAAACACACCAACACAAGCAGAAAAAAATCTTGAGAAGATAGCCTCTGGCGCCATGATGGAAGATAATTCGCACTTCAACCAAGCACTTGAAAATCATATGGATCGTGTAAGAGATACGATTAACAACTCTTTTGCAGGTGAAAGTCGTTACGGTTCTGATGCACATATGAACGTGGTGAACCACGAAGTGGATAATATACGTGCCCAAGCCATGGCAAACAAACACCATCTGGATATGCAACATATGATGAAAGCCATAGCATACCTTGAACAATTACGTCAGAACCGATTAAAAACAAGAGAAAATTTATTACGTGGCTACGACAAAGTAGTTTCCGATGCCGTGCAAGCAGAAAAAATTCTTGATGCTGATAATCAACAGCGTGTTAATACCGCGCGCCAACAATGGGTGAGCCAAGACAATCATAATTGGTTTGAACTGCAAAATAAAGCAGAAATATTACATAAAGCAGTACAAATAGATAGTGCTTTACAAGAACACAACAAGGAACTTTCCAACACTTTACGCAAAGCGGTATTAGAAGCTTTGAACAATAATGAAATAACCAACGTGGAGAGAAAAGGAGATATAACCTCTCCTTCATCTGAAGAGAATAGACAACCTCTTATTGTCTCCAGTACAAGACAAAGACGCTCTAGTGATAAATTACCACCCGCTCATGTTGCTGCCCAACACAAGGATAATTCAAAGGACAATTCATTCACAAGAACAGATCATGGAATGAGACAGCCTAAAATAAATGAAAATTCGCAATCTGATATTGATCCCCAAACAAACACCACTTCCTCGGAATCGAAAACGACTCTTCCATCCGAAAAAGCGCATATGAATTTGCTCCCAAAAGTTGGAAATACCGCTACCGCGGCTACAGAGAGCACCTTTAAACTTACAGATGATGATAAAGCAACTGCAACTTCTACTTCTCTTGAAGGGACAGCAAAAAGAACAATTCTTACACCACAAGAAGAAAGCTCTTTAGTCATGCCTATCGCGATGTTTGCTGTTGGGTTTAGTGATGTCAACAATCAAAATATCTTGTTAGACAATATGCAAATAACAATGTTTGAACCCAAAGATCATCCAGAAAGAAGCGTTTTCTTATCCTCTTATGGCAATAAGAGCACGTTTTCTTCCAAGGTTCAAGCAGAACAAGATGGTGTCCAAGCAGATATTCGCTATGCTGCATTGCAAGCAGGAGCAACATTAATAGCGCTAAAAGATAAAAATATCAGCAGCAACTTTGGCCTTTTCGGAACATACGGAAAATTATCTTTTACTCCTAAAAACAAGGAGAGCTTTCAAAAAAATATGTTTGATAAATGGTCACTCACCGCATATGGAAATATTCAGCATGACAGTGGCATCTATGCAAGTGCATTTCTCTCTTATGGAATTTTCAAAGAAAATAACGCCACAGCTCTCATCAAACATACCTCAAAAGTGAAGAATAGTAAAACATTAGGAGCCGCTGCAACTATTGGTCAAAAACTGTCAACCAGTTTGGAAGGTGTAATCCTAGAACCGCAAGCACAACTTGTGTATCAACGTCTCATGCTTGGTTCTTTATCAGATAGGAGCTCTTTCTCAGATGACGATAACTCTAAATCAGATGGCGATAACTCTAAAATAGACATAAGCAAACCTCATCAATGGTTGATCCGTATTGGTGGACGTTTGACACAAAACAAAGGCCATGCCCTTTCCTTCTACGGCAAACTGAACATGATCAACACTTTTAGTGAAAACTTTCCGTTTGCTGCTATGGAATCTTTAATCGAAGGTGGTTTTGGTATTCAGGCGCACTTATCGCAAAATATCGAGCTTCATAGTGATCTCAGCTATCAACATAAACTCAAAAAAGATGGCATCTCTGCAATAAATATTTCCGCTGGAATGCGCTATCACTTTTAAAAATACTTATATTCCTATCTTGAAATATAACGTGCTCTCATTATGTTTCGTTTTGTCTCTTACAAAATAAACATAATGAGGCCAAGGTTTTATCTTCTATTAAGAGAGGGGAAACATTTAGGAATACATCCATATGAAAAAAAGTTTTTTACTATACACAGTTTCTGGAGTTCTGTTTTGTTCTTCCACCAGCTTGTCTAATGCTCTTCATGATACGAATACACAACCTACGATAGCTCTCTCTTCTCTGCAACCCACTCATCAAATAGGTGCATCCAGACCTTCTAATCCCTATTCAAATGCATCATCTTCGTATCCACCTTCAACATCTAGGTCTACAAGAACGACCAGAAGCTCTTCTCCTACAGGGAGTGAATCTACAACGCCTACTTCCACGAGCACTCTACCTCCCAAAACGCAACTTGAAGGAAATACAGAAGATGTACAATCTACCCCTACAGCCACACAAGACACTATTACACAATCTCCAGCGATAGGAACAGCTTCAACGACAGGAATGGAAGCAAAATCTAGAAGACGTTCAGGGGCGCCATCCTCTTCTACAAACTCTTCCAGAAAAAAAACGCCCGAAAATTCTGCTGTATCCTCACAGTCAGAACCTACAAGCACGGAAGCTACAAGACTAACAACAGAGCTATCGCCAACGCCTAAAGAACCAGAACTCGCACAGCCAATATCTTTAAAAGTAGAAACTGGACAATCAGCATTACCGGTACCGCCAAAATTCATAAAACCAGCGCCCGTGCAATCTGCCTCAACACAAAAGGTATCTGCAAAATCAGAGCTTGAAAAACCAATATCACCAACAAAACAACCTGAAAAGCCTGCACAAACTGAGGATATAAGCTCTGGAGTTGAGGCTACAAACGGTAAGACCATAACGCTACATAACAAAAAAATTCAAGACAATGGTTTTGCTGTACATGCAGATGGAAATAATTCAAAAGTCAACATGATAGGGGGAACAGTTGATGCACGTTTTGTTGCACTAAGCGTATCAGATGGTGGAGAAATTGATGCTACAGGTATTACTGCAACAGCAGAAACAGCTGGTTTGCTAAACATGAGGGGCACAATCAAACTTAAGGATTCAAGCGTACATGTCACGGGAAATTATGAAGCAGACGGTATTATTTTCCGCAATAATCAATACTATACCCCTAGAAAACAATATACACGCAATGCTGAAAGGAATAACAATGTCGTTCAAGAACAAGCTATTCCTAATAAAGATAAAGTAACTCTAGAGAATACAAAGCTTTTTGTTGAACATGGTAGCGGTATCAACCTTTATGGAACAGGCGTAGACGGAGAAGTCAACCTTAAAAATTCAGAAGTCCATGCCGATATTTTATTAAAAAATATAAAGAACGAAAGTGCCTCCACAAACACTATTACATTAGTTGCAGACCACTCTTCTTTAGAAGGTCGGGTAAGAACTTCTAAAGATAATAGAACAGTTTTTGATCTAAAAGAGGGGACGAAATGGCTTTTAAAGGCGAATAAAAATGCCACAAATAATGATAATATTTTAAATGACTATAGACAGTTTGATGTTGATGAAAAATCATACTCTAATCTTTCTGAATTGCACCTTACAGACAGCGTCATTATGTTTGACAAGCCAATGGAGGGACATTATCAAACTCTGTTTATAGGACCTAATCTTTCTCAAGAAGACGAAACGACCCACACAGCAGCGGTTTACAGTGCAACAGGTGTTGCAGAAATTTATGTAAATACTCAATGGAATAAACATTCTCCTATCACGGAGCAACAGACTGATCGCATTGTGATTAATGGTGATGTCTCAGGGAGTACTGTTGTTCACATCAATCTCCAAGAAACAGATAAAAAAATAACCGATAGCTCTGCTGTTTGGGAAGAACGCATGGCGTCACTTCCTTTAGGGACACATGGGATTTCAATCATTCAAGTTTCCGGACAAGCAAATGAAAATTCCTTCACGTTAACAGGAAACTATATGACAATAGGGAAACAACCTTATAAGTATGTACTTACAGGCTATAAACCTGGAACATCTCATGAGAGCCAAAATCTTTTTGGTAAAAACAGTAATTTCTGGGATTTTCGCTTACAGAATGCCTACATTGATAAGGATAAAAAGGTTCGAGCCCTTTTACCACAGGTAGCAAACTATTTAACCATATCTAATACTTTGTTTTCTGCTGGATTTACTGATGTAAACAATCAAAACACGTTGTTAGACAATATGCGCACAACAGTATTTGGGGCAAAAGACAATAAAAAAAATGGTATCTTTTTCTCTTCCTACGGCGAGAAAGTCACCTTATCTTCCAACCGCGATCCATTACATTATGGCTATGGTGCTGATGTAAACTATACTGCTTTACAAATAGGTGTCATATTAGCCGCCTTGGAAGGCAAAGACATAAGCACACATTTTGGTCTCTTAGGAACATACGGAAAACTTGCCTTTACGCCCAAAGAGATGCAAGATTCTGAAAAGACAACTCTTGATAAATGGTCTCTTGCCGCTTACAGCAGCATCCAACATAGCAATGGTATATATGTAAACACACTTCTTTCTTACGGAACCTTAAAAGGAAATATTACCACGGCTCTTGTTGGGAATGCCGCAAAATTGGATGGCACCGAGATGCTTAATATATCTGCAACCATTGGTCAGAAATTAGCAACCAATACAAAAGGGCTGGTCTTTGAACCACAAGCTCAATTCATTTATCAAAATCTCATGTTTGATATTTTCTCAGATACCAATGGCTTAAAAGTAGACATGGGCAATCCACATCAATGGTTGATCCGTTTTGGTGGACGTTTAACAAAAACGATAATGGCTGTTGAGGAAAACAAGGCTGTTTCCTTCTATGGTAAAATGAATGTTATCAGAACTTTTGGCGATGGTAAAACAATAAAAATTGCTGATACCTTTCATGTTGATCCTACCGGCTCTTCAGTTGAGGGAGGCATGGGGGTGAACGCATATCTTTCTCAAAATATCGTACTAAACGCCGATATCAGCTATCGGCAAAAACTGCAAAAAGCCGGTGTATCTGGCACCAATTTGTCTGGCGGAATACGTTATCGTTTCTAAAGCAGAAGTTAATTTTAACTTAAATAAAAAAGCAGCACAAAGTGCTGCTTTTTTATTTAAATTTATATATATTTTTAAATTCTCAAAAATCATTATCACATCAAAGAAGATTTTGACTTATAATATTTCTTTTGCATATTGAATAAAAAACTGAATATCTTAGCATTCTCTCATCAAAATACCCCATAAAGTTTTATGTCTTATATCACCACACCTCAAGCGATGATGTTTTTACAGCACAACAGAATAAGCATTCATGCATATTTTTAAAAAAAGTCAGCCCCTTCTTCGCTGTGGACGCTCTATTTATTTTAGATGATGTGCATTTAATATACCTGCTATAAAGACTTAGTATCTGGTATAAATTCTTAAAGGCATGTTTTTCCTCTAAAATCTCAATGCTACAGCAACTCCATCATAAGACAAGCATTTGATTTATAAAGAAAATTAATTGTTTTGCATGTTAAATGAGAATCCAGAATATCGTAAGATTCTTTCATTTTAGACCTGTTCCATGTTGAATCAACCAAAACCATATCTCTTGCAAGTGACAAGGGGGAAGAGCCATAGGGATAAAAAACTATTAAGAAAGGATTAAAAATGCCTCTAATGAACTATCTCAAGTGCCAAGGGCTGTAGCAACATTGGAAGAAAGCAAAGAATATAACAATATCAAATTGCTCTTTTATTAAGCATAAAGATGGTCGTACCCTATAGATTTTATATTATTTCCATGGGGACTTTTTATTATACCATTCACAAGCGCCGTTGCATCAAAGATATCGTTGCGCCCCACAACCACCATCACGAAATAGACTTGAGAGCTTAGATATCTCTTTAAAACAAGGCCGTGAATTAGGAATAACAAATCCATTCTATTTTGAGCATTTTGTCGTGCATAAAGGACGTGCCCCCAGTAAAAAACACAATAAAAAAAGCGTGAAACAATACGTAATCTTCATTATTTAACAGATAGTGCTTTAGATACTTTTGAAAGACATAAAGCTAAATTAAAAGACGGCAGGACAGAGGGAAGCTGATTTCTCCCCCTTTATTCTTTCCCAATGAGATTGCCGCCCCATTTCAAATATTACGCCAACAAAGATATACGCAATATATCCACTCAAATCTGGATGCTCTCTCCAATCTGACATACAAAAACTAAAAACAGCAGAAAGAAAATACTAAACCGCTTTAATTTTTATCTCAAACATATAGATTTAAACAACGAACCGCTTCATATCACCACACTTCAAAGGACAATACTCCATGAGGCTTATAGGCAATACTCATCACATACTCTTCATCATTCATGCTTTTTGCTGACTTGGTGGTTATGGCGGAGTGAATGCACCAGATCCCATCCCGAACTCGGCCGTGAAACGCTCCAACGCTGATGGTACTTTGCTTTAAGGCACGGGAGAGTAAGTCGCTGCCAGATCTGCTAAATGCATGCAAAAGACTCTAATGTATGAACCTTACATTACCACAGCCCCAAGGAAGCTGTTTTTAAGGCATCACAGGCTGGTCTAAATATCCTCTTGATCGCCTCTCCCTAAACTAAAAAATGAAGCTCCCTATTAACTTAGTCTGCAAACAATTCTCTGTAAATAATCCGCCTTCTCTGAGTTCTCTTTCAGCCAGTTTCCCAAAGCATGCGGTTCACATCACTACACCTTAAAAGACACTGTTTTAAGAACAGCATTTTACAGTACAACAGGATAATAATTTAAATACCCAAATGCACTTAAAACAAGTCTACTCACTAAACGCACTATTTATCCAAATCAACTGCCCTACCTAATCATTGTCATGACTTAGAACAGCCCGTATTAAGCAGATTTGATCATTCCTCTATTTCTTTTGCACGTCCAGATAGCTGTATAGCTCTAGAAAGATCATTAACTGCATTTAAATGTGTTTGAAGTAATTCACTATTACGCTGTAATTTTTCTTGTAAATCAGACAACAAACTTTCAACCTCATGCTCAATATCTTGATTCATATAGCGCTTCACATCACTCATGGATTTATTAAGATCACGCAAACCACGTATTTTACGCAAATTTATTTCTTCGTAATCTGGAACACCACTGCTCTCTAGCATATTGCTTTCATAATCAACAACTTGAGCTAATCCTTTAACAGCAGCAACAAATTTTGTCATCGCCCAATCACGATCAATAAGATTATTATCAAGAACTTTTGCTTTTGCTGCAAAACTATCATCACCATATTGCACTACAGACATTTTTACTTCCCCTTCAACACTATTGTTCAATCTTACTTTCAAATGAGGGAGATTAAACAGGTTCTCTTCAATGCTGATACACTCAACCAAGCTCGTGGTGCAAACATTGCTCAAACAACAGCACGACAATCCTTCAAAGCGTATACCACTTCAACTTTCAACGCATTCTCTTCAAATATTTTTCTTGCTTTGCTCCAAAACCATCATTGCGGCTATACTAATTCATCAAAACGCTATAAACTCAAACCTTACGACAATATCGAAACTTCCATATTTGTTCTGTCTATTTCGCTTTACCGATTTTATCTTTGCCTATTTTATCACCAGTACGTCTTCAACAGAAAACAACAATGCTCTCACGAAAACTTCGGCCACAAAAACTATCTGCCGACAAAAACCCGCAGCCTATCTTGCAGCATATAAAAACGTAAGCCCATTAAAAATTTCAGCATTTTACCGATAGCAGCATTTTACCCTCCATAACCGTATGGCTCTCTCTGCACCTAAACCTGTATACCTTCTGGCGTCCCATAAGATGGCACCCTACAAGATCAGTTTGCACCCATTCAAAAAGACACCCCCTCTCCCATGCTCTTTCCGCACACATGCAGTATTTCGCATAAAACACAAAAAGAATGCTCTTTTGAACAGATCAGCCATACAGCAATATAAAAAAAGACATCTTAAAATAGCTAAACAGCCATCAATCTTCCTTTTTTAAGTTATCATTCGCTTTTCTTTGCAATGAACGACTATATAAGATTTTTTGAACCTTTTCAAGAGTTTCTTAGCCAATCAGTTCGATACGTCTTCAATCGCATATTCACGCGCTTGTTTTAAAGAAACATCTCTTAAGTGCACCCAAGCCTATTTCGCGCCGCGGCCCATGAATGGTATAATGATAAATCTTCCATGACATGTATAAAATCCATTGAGCACTTTCCATCTTTACGCTTAATAAAAGAAGCAAGCCAGCACCATCACATATTGTTCTAACCCCTTATGTTCTGATACCCTTGGCACTTGAGATGGTTCATAAAAGCGTGGCCTTTCTTGTACAATTTCTCTGCGCATGGGAGCTCCCTGCTTGTAACTGCAAAAGACATTGTTTTGGTTAATTCACCACGAAACAAATTTGGAATGAAAAAAATTCCAGTATTCAGGGCTCTAATTCAAGTTGAATAACGATAGATTATCATTATAAATCAAAATATTATCCAATGCATAATGCTTCATGCTCCCCCACATTGATATTTTCAGAATTTCCACAGTATCTTCCTATAGATTATTTCGCTCCATAAAACAGTTTGCTCTTAATATCGCGACTTTACATGCGCTACTAGTATAAAAACAGAGAAACAATCATTTTATAATCAAGGTACAATTTTTGTTACGAACTTTCTCTCGTTTTTAACCTTTTAAATGCGGCTCTTCTCTTTCATAATCATCACATTTCAAATCTATTCCATGTTGAATAAATTAACATCACTTGCTTGCACATCACAAACAACGCCCTGATGTGTTGATAAAATACGCTGAAAGAAAAATGCCTCTTATGAACCTTAGCAAATGCCAAGAACTATAATAAATATTGGAAGCAAGCGTACGATGATTGTGACTTGCTCTTTCATAAGTATAAAGATGATAGCATTCTACAGATTTTTATATTATTCAAAGTTTATATTATTTCACGAGAGCTTTACTGTTATACTAGTCACATTTACCGTTATACCATTTACGAGTGTCATCGTAAAATGTCTGTCGTGTGCGTTGAGAGATGTTTCTTTAAAACAAGTACATAAATATGCAATACTAATATACAACATAAGTATATTTCGTTTGGAACGTTCTTTACTTTTGTGTAAAACATGCCCCATTAGAACAGCATTAACCAATCTTGCTATGAGATAAACGATCAAAAAACATTTTTGTCTTCCTCCGCTCACTTTAAAGGACCAAGATCTTAACTCCATCTGCTCTGTACGCAGTCCGAATTTTTGTCAAACGATCTTCTCTTGACTTCCACTCTTGTGATTCACTTAAACGAAAGGCTCAACAAATAAACCTACGAATATTCATCGCACACTAAAAAATACTTAAACGTTCCAAGAAAACTTATATGCCTTATATTACCGTTATAAATGACAGTGCTTTATAGCATAACAGGAAAAAAAAGTTTCCAGCAACACAAAACTTACAAAAGCAATCAATAGTCCTTTTAAAGCTTTCTTTTTTAGGATTCACAATACTCCAACTCCTTAAGCTTTTATAAAAAAAGAACGATTTATAAGCTTGCCGAATATGTTGTATCAGCATATATTACAGATATGTAACATATTGTTATTCATAAAATCACCTCAAAAAGAACAGAAAGAGGTTTTTATGGCTGATCTCGTAAAAGCCGCTATGCTTTATTCAACCTTGATTATCACCATCAATGCTTTTGTTGTTATTTTAGTTCTCGTAATAGAAATATACTAAGCATACTCTCTTGGCTTATTGTAATTTGCGCAAATAAGCATCTTAATTTCACATAAGAGCAAAGCAAAATTTTAATTCTACAGATAAACCACACACAAAATTTCAAACATCGCTTGCAACTATTTGAGTGTAAACTCTGCTTTTTGTATGCATTTTTAACCATCAGTGTCCGTCTTTTCACGCTATCTTGAATCTCAACTTCATTCCCACCTTAAAAAACGAAATTTTCTACCAGATCCGATCTGTAAATAATTTGTCTCCTTATTGAGTAAGTTTCTCTTGCTCCCCCTTCAAGGGCATATCACAATTTTAAAGGATAATATTTCATGAAGCTTATAATAAATCTATTGAAAACCATCTTTACCCTTATGAGAAAATAAACCAGCAGCATCACACACTTTTCCAACCCCAAATGTTGCAAACAATCTTTAGCACTTGAGATCGTTCATAAGAGGCATTTTTACTTCTTTCTTCAACAGTTTTTATCCACACGGCTCTCCATGCTTGTAACGTGCAAGCAGATGGTTTTAATTGATTCAACCTAGAACAGATTTGGAATAAGAGAATCTTACTATATTCGAGATCCTTATTCAGTATAAAATAATTAAATTATTTTTATAAATAAAAGTGTTATTCAAAAAAAATATTCATCACACACTCGAGAACAAAAAACACCTCATACGTAAATTTTTATATGAGCTCCACCGCTCAACATGATAATATCACGACACAATCAAGATAAAAAAATAACAAGGGAAACCCTTGCAAACTCAGAAAAGAGAGGGGAAAAATAAAAAGGTGTGGAAGGCGCTCAATTCCTCACAAATCCGGCAAAATCGTCCTAGCAAAACTGCCTCACATCTTAACTAATGTTATAATATTCTCAAATCAAAAGCAATTTTTTAAAATAGTTTGAGAAAAACATTTGAGTATGAAACGATAATAATTACATTCAGAATGTTTTTCTCTTTATTAAAACAGAGAAAAGTAATTCCCAAACAAATGTTTCCTCCCAATTTTTCCGAAATTAGCCGCAACGCTTAAAGACGATCTTAGTGTGATGAAACATTTATTTGTGATAAAGGCAAAAAAACACCCCAAAGATAAATTTAATCTCATATTTTAAATACATGTAACCAAAACATTAAAAAATTAGTAGTAACACGTAACAACTCATTGGGAGGAAATACTATCTACAATTGAAAGCACTTTTGGGCTGAACAAATGACAGTATAGCATCCGTTTACACAAAGAGTACAGATCGTAAACGACTAATTCTTGAAGCCATAAAAAGACTCTCTAAAAGTTAGAGAGATCCTAAAAAACGCAATAGAATCAAGAACTAAACAATTCCTTACTTATTGAACTGTATGTTTTTAATGAATGCCAAACATAAGTTCCATATATGCTTGTCTGGCATGTTGGCAATTTTTAGATTTCTCCATAGAAGATTGATCCAGCTTTTCACATTTTTTTGCCCACTCTTCGAGTAATGTTTTATCTTTCTTAAATTCCGCTACGCTGTAAGTTTTTTCGCAACCAGCAACGACAAGTCCAGTACAAACCAGCAATGCTATAATAATGGCTTTATTCATGATTTAATTCTCTTCCTTTTTCTCTTCAGTGTTTTTCTCGTCATCATGTACAAAGCTCGAACCAGGCCAATCTCGGGCATGAACTTCACGATACGCTTTATCTGCGTTTTTACAATTTTGAGAATCTAAATCCCCTGATATCATGCATTTCATTGCCCATTGCTCGAGTAATTTTGGATCTTTCTTAAACTCTGCTACGCTATAAGTTTTTTCACAACCAGCAACGACAAGTCCAGTACAAAGCAGCAATGCTGTAATAATGGCTTTATTCATCAATAAAATTCCCCTTTTTTTCAAATTTACAAAGTTTAGGACACAATTTAGCACCCGATTAAAATTGTACATTCGGTTCATTGTGCATTTTCAAAAATTTTAAAATCCACTTCTGTGCGCGATTTTTCCCAATCTATGATGATAAATCGCGTACAAAGAAAAATACCGCTATCAATATATTTTTATGATTTAATTATTGTCCTGCTGTTTTTCAGTTTCATTCCCCTTTTTGCTACTTTCACGAAGTTCCTTTGCAAGATTTCTATAATGCTCTTGAAAAAGTTCCATATCGGCTTGCATGACATTTTGACAATTCTTGGTTGCAAAAGCAGAGGGGCCCATTTTATCGCATTTCTTTCCCCATTCTTGCATCAATTTTTTATCTTTCTTAAATTCTGCTACGCTATAAGTTTTTTCACAACCAGAAACGACAAGTCCCACGCAAAGCAGTAGCGCTGTTATAATGATCTTGTTCATGATTTAACCCCTCTCTTTGTTTTATATTTTATTAACAATATCTTTGGATTCACATCCCCTCCTATATTGTGACCTTGCGTCTAATTTTCCTTTGCAAATACGTACACTTCCAACGCAAACATGTTAAATCATGAAAACTGCCTTTCATTTATCAGACTTGTATTTGTAACATTATCTGCACGGCAGCTCTTTGTATTTGAAGTGTTAAAACTTCAGCAAAAATTCTGATATCTTGACACTCTCAAAAAGCTTTTTAATCATTTCTTTTCCTTCAAGAACCTCTTGGTAACGAGAAGCAGCACGATATCTTACCCAAAATTCGTCATGCCTATATTCATTGCAAATTCCCTGCAAACGAAAAAATACACCTTTTAATCAACAGATTGCGCTCTTATCATTTCTAAACCACCGGAAAAGAAAGAAAGCTTTAAGTCCCCCCTGTACTTTTTAAAAGCCAATAAAAATGCTAAAAAAGCGATCTTATACATTCCAATTGAAGAAAAAAGCCTATTGCCTTGCGTACCATTACAACTGGCATTAACTATTTAAGACTATAAAATCATATAAATGTAAGAAATATTGTCTATAATATGCTCAATGACTTCTTTTGTTTATTAGGAAAACTTATAGCGCGTCAATATCAGTAAATTTTACTTATTTTTAGCCCCCCCTTTATAAACAATGAATATAATTTAATAAAACGGATTGCTGCATAACAGAAAAAAATAATCAACGCTACTCTTAATTACATTATTTACGCATGTATTAAGTACAATAAACAAAAAAATAACCTGATGTTTAAAATCATTATCAAGATAATTTTTATGGAAGAATAAACTTATCTACTCATCTAGCGGATAAGATCACAAGTAGTATGATGATTATCACATTTATAGGGAAAAGTTTGAAACGGAGAATTTTTCGCAAACTCATAGCTCTTTCATGCGATGATACAGAACCTTATGAAAAACAACTTGAATGAAGCAACCATCGTGAAAAAAGAAGAGCACTTTTATTATTAACTTCGTATAAAAACAATCGATATCATCTCTAGAAAAAGCACTCAAACCAACGAAATTATCGTATCATTTTTTACACTTTTCCGTATTTTTGTGAAAGCAATTCGCGGACCTCATCAGCTATTTTAGTTCCACGACTTGCACAACTGACCTTAATCAACCGATGCAAACTTTCTGGTATATCAATCGTGAGGCGCTTCATACCTCCACTCATGCTCCCTTTGTGGCTTCCTACCCATGCATCCGCTGTTAAAGGAATTGATTTATTCGTTGGTTTTGTGCCGATTTTAATTTTTTTATTCATCGCGCTAACTCCTTGATTTCGGCTGCAACCGCTTCAATCTCTGCTGCTGCTGGTCCTTGCTTATCAACTTCATAAACCGCCTTCCCCTGTGCTGCTGCTTCTGCAAAAATCACGCGCTGCGCAACGCTAGAAGAAAGAACATGCACAGGGTATATGCCAAGAGCTTCGTTCACATCACGCCCTATCGCTGTATTGACTATTTTACGATTAATGACAAAAGCAGATTTGAGATTTTCTTTATAAACACGTGCTTCGTCAATCAGCTTTACAATTCCATCCGCTGCCCAAATATCATAGGGACTAGGCAAAACAGGTATAAGCACCAAATCCGAAGCCATAAGAGCACTACGAGCAAGATCAGTTACACGCGGAGGACCATCGATAATAATATGATCATAACCATGACCAATCTGTGTAATCTCTTTGTGAACCGTTGCACGCGGTAAACCAATAACCGAAAACAAAGGTGCATCTTCACGCGCAGCAGCCCAATCCAATGCGCTTCCCTGTGGATCAACATCAATAAGCAATACCCGTGCACCGGTACGGGCAAAACTGGCCGCAAGATTAACACTCAACGTCGTTTTTCCGACACCTCCCTTTTGATTCAAAAGTCCAATAATCATTTATTACGCCTTTCAGCATTATCGTTTTTACGATTATACAGAAAGTAATAAAAGAAACAAGCATCCAATACGTGCAAAATAACCATTTCTCCTATTTTTAGGATAAATAACAATAGCCCGCAATTTTTTATAATATTCTTTTAGCATGAGCAAAAACATTATGAAGATGATATTCTTGAAAAGAACAAAATAAATTTAAAAGAGGCATGCTCTTCTTCCCCCTCCCTAAAACGAAGATTCTTAAATCCATGTCGATCTGTAAACAATGCGCTGTAAATGATCCAGCTTCTTATTTTGCACCTGCCATTTGGGCTTCTCCCTTCATGCTATCCACTTAATACAACTCTACAAACAAGCTCCACTCTGAATATACAACAAACTATAAGGAGAATTCATTGTTTTACGCATTGAATGAGAGAGCTGAAATCAGGAAGATTCTCTCATTTCATGCCTCTTATATTAAATTAATCAAAATCATATCTCTTGTACGTTACAAGCGGGATTGGCGTGTGGGCAAGAACTGTACAAAAAAGGATTTAAAATGCTTCTTATGCAGAATCTCCAGTACCAAGAACTATTACAATATTGGGGGCTGGCAAATATAATAGGTGCCGACTTCCTTCTTCATAAGCGTAAAAAGGGTGGTGATCCATGAATTTTATACTCTTTGACGCTCGACAGAGTAAAATGGGCTTAAGAGAAATAAGGGTGCCTCTAGCAAGCGCGTAAACAAGCAACACAATGAAATGTCTATGTTTAGTAAACACTATAGATTATCCACAAAGACCAAACATCCGTCTTTCATAAATCGCATAACGAACATGTTGCGGAGTGAGATATTTTGCATCTTATAGCTCATTTTTCCCAAATAGATTTTCTCGACAAAAAGAATATTTTTGTTAAGATGCCACTGAAAAACTTACCTTCATTATGTTCTTTCTATATACCAGACCAGAGGGTATCGTGAAGATCATGCAATTGGGAATAAACAAAAATGAATTTACAACAAATTGAACCTGATATTTTTATCAGCGCCCAACTTAGCATAGAAAATATCAAAACATTGGCACAAGCTGGTTTTAAAACAATTATCTGTAACCGCCCCGATCACGAAGAGCTCCATCAACCTGACTTTTCTAGCATTAAAACGGTCGCAAATGAATATGGCATAAAAGCCTATCACATTCCCATTTCTCCTCCAACTATAGAAAAGTCAGCTGTTGAAGCCATGCAAACAATTTTAAAAACAGCCTCTCTGCCTCTTCTTGCCTATTGTCATCACGGATCACGCTCGCTGCATCTTTATCGTTTAGCGCGTCTTTAAACAGAGGTTTCGCACACTTCCTCCTCGCCTTAAAAGACGAAAATTCTTAAATACACATCGATTTGTAAAAAACAATCTGTCAATAATCTTTGTCTTGCGCCTTTCCCTTGGCTTGCCACTTCATAAAACTCTACAAGCAAGCTTTGCTCCTCAATATACAACAAGCATGCACACCCGACGCCATAAAAATGCGTGAAAATTCATATGATGATCAAAGAAAATTATTTTCACCTCACTTTTTATCACTGCTCCACCTTTTTTTCTCTTCCTTTACCAATACGAGCTCATTCGTACGCCACAGACACCTAAAACGACAGTAAAACCACTAAGAAAACCCCATATTCCGAATAAAAGGCGTGCAGAGTATTTTATAAAAAAAGCCGTAAGCCATAATCTATGATTAACTACAACATATTGATTTATAACAATTAATTATTTTGCACGTTGAATGATAAATCCTAATACCGTAAGATTCTCTCAAGTCTATTTATAGTGAAGCAATCAAAAGCGTGTTTCTTGCATGTCACAAGCAGGAAGTATTCGTGTGAAATAAAACGAGTTAAGAACAAACTCTCATAAACGCTCTCAAATAGCCAAGACTGTACAAAACTGAAGGCTTGTCAATATAACGGATGGTGTCGGATTGCTCTTTTATTAGGCATAAAGATGATAGCGCTCAACGAAGCTTGCACGATACCATTCATGAGAGCCATCATGAAAATGAATATGGGAAGCGTTGAGAGATATTTCTTCAAAAGAAGCGCATAAATTAGCAAAACAAGGATATTCCAGCATTTTATTTTACCTGTGGGGCGTGATATCCTATTCAAAGAACAACAAAAGCCTGAAGCTGTTATTTTCATGATTTAAGAGATATTGCTCTGGACCCTTTTGAAAGTAGCAAAGCCGAATTTAAAAAAGACTGTCATCTGGACTGATTTTCCCCTTTATAACTTCATATTTTCCCCAATAAAGCTGTAAACCGGTTTCAGAGATTACGCAAATGGATAATGCAATAGGGCTCTCCTCATCTAGCATACAAAAGCTGTAACAGTAGAGAGAGCATTAAAGCGCTTTAATCTTTGTCTCAAACATACTGCTCGCGTTGAGGAACACTAAAGAAAAAGTTTTATAAGAAAAACAACACCATAAAGTCATGAATAGACCGAACATAGATTGGAAAGATGTTCTAACTTTTATCCAATATTTCTATCAAAAAACAACAAAACATTATTGGCTTTGTGTTTTCATATCCTTACAAGACTGTCTTTCCTTTTCATTATAGGCGTTACATTTGTGAAAGACAAAGGAAATATATGGATAGTTTTTAACTTGAAAATCTGAAAGATTGACGTGTTACGACAACAAAATTGTGCCTTTATCCATCAAAAGCATTAGAAATTTTGAAACAAATACACCTGCTTTCTCGCAATGATTTCTTTTATCTACAATCAATCGCAGTCTCCTTAATATGCATTCCCCATCACAATATACAAGAGAAACGAAACGTAAAGCATTTTCCAGCAGCTTCATTCTCGTTTACGTGATTGGTTAGCACGAAAACTGCTGCTGAGCACTAAATCTTCTTCACAAGACTCGACAAACAAAACTTTTGTAAAAATATTCATTACATAATACAAAATATCACATGCGTAAGGTTACACGAACCAACTCTCATCATAAACGATGATACGGCATAAATGACATAATAAGCCAAATTAGAAAAAAGAAACAATAAACTTTTAAAATAAAAAAAGTCATCAATTAAATTTTATCAAACTATAAGCTTAAAATCGCAAGAAATTTTAAAAACAGCCTTTCTCCTTCTTCACGTCTATTATTGCTAAATAGGCTGGTTGCTTATTCTTTACTGCATCTTTTATGATGAGTTTTAACGTATCAGAAAGAAACAAGCAGTAAAGTTTTGAATGACAACAAAAACCATAAAGTTAACTTTGAAAAAAATGATGCCAAAATCAGATCTTCAGATATTCGATTCTCCCTCTCAACAACGGAAAAAACATATATTCCACGATGTTTTGGAATATATGTTTGTGATTATAATCACTTTAAGTGCTATTTTTACGGCTATTCTCTCTTTTTCAGATCAGTTTAGGACATATTTTTAAAAGTAAGCAGCCTATCCAACGTTGATAATGGTTGTACTGTCTTTAAAATTTCTTTTGCTTTTTTTTCATCACGATGCATTTGCGCAATCAAAGGTTCAAGCCCATCAAATTTTTCTTGTCCTCGCAAAAACTGGAAAAAAGAAACGGTACAGCTTTCCCCATAAAGGTCGTCGTTAAAGTCAAACAAATAGGTTTCCAAAAGGGGCGCACCATCTTTAACAACCGTTGGACGACAACCAAAGCTTGCAACACCATCATACAAAACACCGTTCGCACGACGCAAACGTACCGCATAAACACCATGAGCCAAACGAACTTGGGGAGGCAACATTTGATTAGCGGTAGGAAATCCCAAAAGACGTCCAAGTTTTTCACCTTGAATAATATTGGAGCGTATCCGATAGTGATACCCTAATAAATGGGCTGCTTTGTCCACTTCCCCTTGTGAGAGAAGTTGCCGAATAAAACTAGAAGAAATGATCAAAGGTTGTGAATCTTGAGAACGAGAAACGCAAGAAACTTGCACAACCTCAAATCCATATTTCTCTCCCCTTTGGCAAAGAAGATGTACATTTCCGCTTTTCTGATGACCAAATTGAAAATTTTCGCCTGTCACCACAACTGAAACATCAAAAACTTCCTTTAAAAACGACTTGATAAATTCGTCCGCTGAAAGAGCGGCAAACTGTGCATCAAACGGCTGTTCAATCACGCAGTCAAAGCCAAGGGTTTTAAAAATTTCAGCTTTTTCAGCTGCCTCTGTCAAACGATAGACAGGAGCTGAATGTTGAAAAAAACTTCTTGGATGGGGTTCAAAGGTTAAAACAACTGCTGGTTTCTTTTTTATACGGGCGAAATCAAGCGCTTTTTGCAACACCACCTGATGTCCGCAATGAACACCATCAAAATTTCCAAGTGCCAACACTGCTCCCCGCCAAGCCGAGGGAAACATATGAATTCCCTGAAGACGCAAAAAATTAGTCATTACTGAAGTGCCCACATGATTGCTTGTGGTTTATAACCATGACGTTCAAGAAAAGAATGCAAAGCTTGCTTATCAACCACACCATTTTGCGTATAATCATAATGATGAATCCCCCCCATAATATAAAGGGCATCAAGACCAAAATGAGCCGCCCCCTTAATATCCGTTAAAAGACCATCACCAATAGCTAAAACTTGACTTTTTTCTACTGTTCCCCGTATTTTTTGAAGTTTTTCAAAGGCACATTCATAAATAGGCGCGTGAGGTTTTCCAGCAATGCGCACCTCCCCCCCTAATTGTTGATAAAGACGAGCCAATGCACCAGCGCACCAAAATTCTTTATTTCCATAATGGACAATCACATCTGGGTTCGCACAAATAAAAGGTAAATTCCGCGACCGCATGCGACGAAACATCTCCTCATAAGCAGAGGGTTCTTCGTCAAAATCCTCAAGAAAACCGCTACAGACGACAACAGAAGCCTCCCATTCTTCAACAAATTCACACTCTAACCCTTCAAACAGCACCAAATCATGCTGTGGACCAATGAAAAAAACTTTACGCGGAGCAGTCAGAATAAGATCGCGCGTTACATCCCCTGAAGTGATAATGGCATCATAATAGTCGCTATGAACATTCATACTTTGTAATTGAGCAGCAACATCTTCCCGTAGCCGAGGAGAATTGGTCAATAAAATGACAGTTTTTCCCATTTGTCGGATTTTATACAACGCCTTCAACGCTGGTTCAAATGCATGTACACCGTTATGCACAACACCCCACACATCACAAAAAACAGCATCATAATGCGCTATAATAGTCTCAATATGGGTAACTTCATTCATGGTGCACCTATCTCTATTTGTCATTTAAAGCTGTCTTTTACTTCAAAATTACTTACCGAAAGATAATACTTGTGTCATCTGCTTTCTCAAACCATATCCCAACTTTTTATCGTCTATAGAGATCATAAGAAATGATAAAATAACTAAGTTATCATTAAGTTGTGCAAAATTCTAAAATGCTTGATAGCAAAAGCTTATCATTCCCCAATGCTCATTTTTCTCATAAAAATTTTAATTCTAACAACAAAGACGTTGGTAGAGTTTTTTATCTAAAATACTCAAATTCTTCACTGAGAAAATAAACGTATCCCCCTCTTAAAAACATGCATCATGAGAAAGCCCAATATATTTTCTCATTTCAAATCTGTTTATATTGAATCAATCAAAACTATTGACTTGCACATTAT
The DNA here is from genome assembly GCF_042195095.1 of Bartonella sp. CL435QHHD. Lineage (NCBI taxonomy): Bacteria > Pseudomonadati > Pseudomonadota > Alphaproteobacteria > Hyphomicrobiales > Bartonellaceae > Bartonella > Bartonella sp. CL435QHHD. The sequence goes on along the minus strand of NZ_JBHINS010000007.1, from coordinate 45,810 downwards.
AAGCGGAGAGCCTACAGATAAAAACACGTGAAGAAAGAAAAAATAGCTCTTATGCTCCCTTTCAAAGGCAAAAACTGTCGTAATATTTTGAACTGGCCGAGAGTATATGCCGTCCGAGCATCTTTTTTTCAATATAGCTTTTATCCCATTCATAGAGGCTTTTACACAACACACTTTACGAAGCACCATTGTAAAATAGGCGCTAACATTGAGAAATATCTTCTTAAAAAAATGTGTGAATATACAACAATCAGATCTATAATGTTTTGAGTTTATTTTGCATGAGGGCTCTTTACTCATAAAAGCTTTCCCCTATCATCATGATATCTCAGACGCATCAAAACAAGCCATTTTGGTTATTGGTTAAGAGCAACACCGTAAGCGGTGCCTTGAGCTTAAAAACCAAGGTTTACCTTCGTAAAATGCATATCTGATGTCATGCGTTTAGTAAGCAAACCTTAAAAGTTTGAAAGGCAAACAACCTCTCATTTGGAAAAATCTTGTCCGTCTCAAGAAAAACTATTTTTATTGCCAATCTCCTAAAATTACTTTATGAGTCAGAAAGTGTCTTGGTCGCATACGCAACGACCAATAGGGATTAAAAGCCTGAAAACTCAAACATGAATTGACCCCGCTTTGCGGGTATCCCGGAATTCCGGGAGATTTTGCTATGTCCAAGTTCTTCTCAGCACTAAAAGCAAAATGCTGATTTGAGTTCAGTACTTTTAACTCCCGGAATACTCATGCGAGGGCGCTCGCAACCGGTGGGGGAAAAATGCAAGCTCCAAATCTTAATATTGATCTTTTTGTAGGCAAAAAGATTCGCTTTAGGCGAAAAATGCTAAAAATGTCTCAAAAAACATTAGGGCATTATTTAGGTGTCACTTTCCAACAAATCCAAAAGTATGAAAAAAGCTTAAATCGCGTGAGCGCAGGGCGTTTAAAGGAAATTTCCGATATTTTGAATGTTCCACTTGCCTTTTTTTACACTGATATCATCAAAAAAGACAACACCCCGTACCATTATGACGAAATCGCCTCGAGCAAAGAGGAATATTTGCTTTTAAAAAGTTTTAGAGTCCTCACATCTGTCAAGCAGAAAGCGATTTTAAACTTAATTTGTGATCAAAATTAAAACGCTTTAAAAGCATAGCTATAGGGTACTACACGCCCTATTCTTGGCTTTCTCCCCACACCTTCAAAGGATGCAACCCCCTTCTTAAACCGGTTGATGAATAATCCGCCTTCTCAAAAACAGCTCCTTCTCAGATTCCCATTTCATATGGTTCCTTTCACAAAATTATACAAGCAAGCCCTCCCTTGAATATTCACCACACTCTCTCATCAAAACACCCCATGTATAAAGTCTTATGTCTTATATCACCACACCCGCAAACGATAGCGTTTTACAGCACAACAGAATAAGCATTTATCCGTATTTAAAGGGGGCCCTTTTTTCGCTATGGACGCTCTCTTTATTTTAGATGATGTGCATTTAATATATCTTCTATTAAAGACTTAGTATCTGTTATAAAGTCTTAAAGGCATATTTTTCCTTTAAAATCTCAATGCTACAGCAACTCCATCATAAGGCAACACATTGATTTATAATGAGTATTCATTATTTTACATGTTAAATGAGAATCCAGAATATCGTAAGATTCTTTCATTTCAAATCTGTTCCATGTTGAATCAACCAAAACTATATCTCTAGCAGGTTACAAGTGGGAAGAGGCGTATGGATAAAAACTATTATGTAAGAATTAAAAATGGCTCTTATGAACCTTCTCAATTACCAAGAGCTGTAAGCAACACCCACAAGCTGACAAACTGTGTCATGGTGCAAGGCTTACTCCGTTATGAAGCGTAAAGATGGGGGGCTCAATGGATTTACCCTTATACCCTTTACGAACAGCGTCGCAAAATAGGCTTGGATACCTTGAGAGATATTTCTATAAGACAATGTATCTAGTTCTCTCATGATCATAATCCTCAATCTGATAAAGTTGAAACAAACAATAGGATTGCGAATATGATTTAGGGAGCTCATCTGAAAGATGAAAAATGATAAAAAATTCCGCTATAACAATTGAAGAAGCGAGCATTCGTTGAGCCGTAACTTCTTTATTTTAGAATTTTTATATCACACTTTACTGTTGAGATGCATGACCACTGTCTGTAACATCAAGCTTTGGCGAGAAAAACATTTCAGTATCTGCTTGTAAGACATTTTGACAGTTTTTAGATTCCTTAACAGCTTGTCCTGAAAAAAAAACACTTCATTCCCCATTCTTCTTTTAATTTTGCATCTTTTTTAAAATCTTCTACGCTATAGTTTTTTTCACACCCCACGACGAATAATAGAGCCGTGCATAATAAAATAATTTTTTTTCATTTTATCCCTCTTTAAATATCTTATCTGTTAATATCATCCCCCCAAATGAGGGTTGAATTTTCACACTGTATGAGAATACAGCCTCACTATCACTTACTTGCTTTCAAAGTGAACACTCTGAGTAAAATAACGCAAAGAAGAGCTCACAATAGCTATCATATGAGTTTGTCATAAAATACAATGAGAAGGAAAGAGCCCAAACTAAACACAAATGACGAAATCAGAAGGCGCATTAATGCTTTTGTCCAACTAATTTCAAATAGTTACATTGCAATAAGCATCGCCCCTAGCCCTATAGAAAGCCTATGAGCATTATAATACTTAAGTCTCACGATCAATGGGTGACAAAGCCATAACAAAAAAGTATGAGCTCTTTTTACCTATTTGTATGTTGATTATTGTTCCCCCATCGAATGCTTAAATAGAAACGTTTTACGGTACATAGAAAACAATCAACAAGGCAAATCATTTTTACGAAGATTTCTTCGTGTAGAGTCTACTTGAAATCCATCCATCTTTTAGAAATCTGAATTTAGAAGCAGATAATTATGAAAGCTTTTCAAGGAATGCAACAGATTGATCACTTTTAAAGAAGTAAAAAACGTGATCCAATCCTGAAGATAAAATTCTGATGAAGAAAACTTTTGCTAGGAATTCTTTTAAGGCATTGTAAAATATTCTATCAGTTATATCAAACGTTATCCCATTTTGGGGGCTGTTCATTTTTCACTTTTTCAACTTCGCTCTAGAAATCCGTTTCTTGAGCGTTTTTTATCGTCTCACTTTCTCCTTCAAACACAAATACTCAAAAATGCTTTGCCACCAACAATGAAGTTTTCCTGCTTGTATAAAACACATAAGTAAAAATAGAAGAGCGATTTTGAGAGCAAACCTCCCTGAAAAAGGAAGTATCATCCATTTACTTCATAAACGAAAATAATCTCACGGTTTATTCAAATTTGCTCTATGGTTTGGTACAATTTTATTGATAAAGCTTTCTCTATAAAGATTTAAGTAAATATGTTCGTTAAAACCAATCACGGACTTGCAAAGGGGTTGTAAGATCCATTATCTCTCCGCCATTTTAAAGGTTCAGTGAAATCACTTGACCAAAGACCAATCTTGTTGCCACGTGCTTTTTCTTCCGCATGATGATACTGGGCTGGAATAGGATTTTTTCTCTCTTTTGAGAGTACCAACATACCTTCTGTAAGACCTGCCTCAGCTAAATCAACCCCTTGAACAAAACATTGCGCATAATAAACACCATTGTGCATCAAAGCCTGTTTACAGGATAAATCCTGCCCAAGTGTTTTGGTGACAAGCCAAGCCATTGTAACCACACCACAGGGCCATTCTTGATCATTTAATCTTGCTTTTTGACGGGGTGCACATGTGTCTACACCATAAAGATGAATATCACGGATGATATGTGATCGCCAAGATTGTGCAGAAGGCGTCAGTAATTTAAATGTAACCCCACTTGTAACAGAGGCCTTACCATGAAAAACAACAGCATTATTTGCAACATCGTTTAATGAAACACTCTTCTGCAAATCGAGAGCTGATTCATTTTTTTCTAATTGCTGTTTGGTGATAGATTTACCCAACTTTTTTTCTTCTCGATAGAGATCGACAATATCTTGTATATCTTGCGTCTCAAATGTTTTAAGAATGCTGAAATCCATTTTATCTTTATATTGGCTTAATCCCCACACTATGGAACCCATAATGTAAACAATAACAATCAATTTAAATAGCATTTCTTAACACGCTCGCTCAAAAAATTCATTGTTTTTCTATCCTTTCACATTATTTATCAGCAATCCCCTTGTTTTTAAAGAAAAAATTCAAATATCTGTGTTGCATATTAACTACACTTTGTAAAGAATAATATTCCTTCTTGCATTGTTTTAATATTGTTGTTTTTACAAACGAGTACAACTTAAAATTGCCATTTTCATGTAGCACAATCTCAATTTGAAAAGACTTCTGTCTCTTTAAGAAGAAGAGCTTGAGAGTGAACAGATCCACGATCAAGGCTTTTAAAACAAACAAACGAGGAGAATTAAACTGTCATCAAATGACAACACTCTCCAGTTTGTTAGAGGCAATGGAATGTCGACATATGAACAAATATTATTTGTTAAAGAGAGGTAAAATGACAGATAATAGATTCCAAAACATCATTTTTATCGTGACCATGCTGCTTTTTACGGCAGTTTTTGTATCTGATCTTTCTTATGCTGCTCCTGCTGCTAGTGGAGGTGGTTTCGGGAATCTTGATGGTGTTTTAGGCAACATTGTCGCAATGATGACGGGTGCAACGGCAAAGCTTATTGCAATTATATGTGTTGCTGCTGTGGGGATTGGTTGGATGTACGGCTTTATTGACTTACGCAAAGCAGCTTACTGTGTTCTGGGGATTGCTATTGTTTTTGGTGCCCCTGCTCTCGTTGGTAAATTAGCGGGCACAACATAAATGAACGAAGATACTCTTTTCCTTGCCTGTACGCGCCCAGCCATGTTTGCTGGTGTTACAATGGAAGCGATGGCGCTTAATGTCATGGCGACATCCATTCTTTTCATTTTGACCAGTGATTTTACCATGTTTGGTCTTGGGATTGGGATACACTTTATTTTGCGAGAAGTGACAAAGTATGATCACAACCAATTTCGCGTATTATTTGCATGGCTCAATACTCGAGGAAAACAAAAAAACCTCAACAGATGGGGAGGAGGTTCGACCTCCCCTTTACGCCTTATCCGCACTTATAAGGAACTAAGCTGAAGGAACGAAGCCGGTGAAACAGATGTCAATAATGAAACGGGAAACTTTGCCTGAAGAATATATTCCCTATATACGCTACATCAACCAACATGTCGTTGCTTTAAATTCACGTTGTTTAATGGTTGTGTTGGCTGTTGAGGGTATAAATTTTGACACTGCGGATATTGATCAATTAAATTCTTTACACAACCAATTAAACACCCTTTTAAAAAATATCGCAGACGAACGGCTTGCTTTATATTCTCACATCATCCGCCGCCGTGAAACGATATACCCAGAAGGTCATTTTCTTTCATCTTTTGCAACAACATTAGATGAAAAATATAAAAAGAAAATGGTTTCACAAGAACTGTATAGAAATGATTTGTTTATTTCACTGCTTTGGAATCCGGCAGCGGATAAAACAGAAAAGCTGGTTTCATTTTTTCAGCGCTTGAGCAAAGCGAAGAAAACACAATCTGAACCCGATGAGGAAGCTATTCGTAAACTCGAAGAGTTAAGTCAAGATCTTATGCAAGGTTTGGAAGAATATGAAGTCCGTCTGCTATCAATCTATGAACATGAAGGACTTTTATTTTCCGAACAAAGTGAATTTCTCCACCAGCTGGTAGGGGGAAGACGTGAGCGTATTCCTCTCACATTTGGAACTATTGCTTCAACAATTTACTCAGATCGTGTTATTTTTGGGAAAGAAATTATCGAAATTCGCCATGAAAGCAATGAACGCTTTGTGGGCATGTTTGGATGGAAAGAGTATCCTTCTAAAACACGCCCAGGTATGACTGATGGTCTGCTTACGGTGCCATTTGAATTCATTTTAACACAATCCTTTGTCTTTAAAAGTAAGGCAGCCGCCAGTGCGATTATGAGCCGCAAACAAAATCAAATGATCAATGCAGCTGATCGTGCTAGCTCACAAATCGATGCACTAGATGAAGCGCTAGATGATTTAGAATCAAACCGTTTTGTTTTGGGAGAACACCACATTTCTTTAGCTGTTTTTGCTGATCATCCCAAAATATTGTCTGAAAACTTATCAAAAGCACGTTCCCATTTAACCAATGGGGGAGCGGTGATTGCCAGAGAAGATTTAGGATTGGAAGCAGCATGGTGGGCACAGCTTCCTGGAAACTTTAGCTATCGGGCGCGTTCAGGCGCCATTACTAGCAGAAACTTTGCCGCTTTATCGCCTTTCCATTCTTTTCCCGTTGGCAAACTGAACGATAATGTTTGGGGAGCTGCTGTCGCATTGCTAAAAACACAGGCTGGTTCACCTTACTATTTTAATTTTCATTATGGCGATCTTGGAAACACGTTTGTTTGTGGTCCATCGGGATCCGGTAAAACAGTGATTGTTAATTTTCTTCTTGCACAATTACAAAAACACAATCCAACAATGGTTTTTTTTGATAAAGATCAAGGAGCAGAGATTTTTGTACGGGCTGGAGGAGGGAAATACAAACCTTTAAAAAACGGGCAGCCCACGGGTATTGCTCCCTTAAAGGGCATGGAATACACCGAAAAAAATAAAATCTTTCTTCGTAATTGGATCTTAAAGCTGGTAAGCGCTGAAGGGCAAATCGTAACAGAAGAAGAGCGACAAGATATCGCCAAAGCTATTGATTCCTTAGAAAACTTACCCCCAACCCAGCGCTCTCTTGGTGCACTTCAACTGTTTTTTGACAACACATCCAAAGAAGGGATTGCCATACGGCTGCAACGCTGGATTAGAGGCAATGATTTAGGATGGGTTTTTGATAATGATCAAGATGATCTCAATTTAAATGCGCAATTCATTGGATATGACATGACCGATTTCTTAGACAATGAAGAAATTCGGCGTCCCTTAATGATGTATCTCTTTCACCGCATTCTTGATTTGATTGATGGGCGGCGCATCATTATTGTCGTTGATGAATTCTGGAAAGCTTTGGAAGATGATTCATTCAAAGCTTTTGCTCAAGATCGGCTAAAAACAATCCGTAAACAAAATGGCATGATGCTCTTTGCAACACAAAGCCCTAAAGACGCTTTGAACTCAACAATCGCGCACACAATTATTGAGCAGTGCCCCACTCAAATATTTTTTCCAAATCAAAAAGCAAATTATAATGATTATGTCGAAGCTTTCAAACTTACTGAGCGTGAATTTGAACTGATACAGTCAGAATTAAGCAGAGAATCCCGTCGTTTTCTCGTCAAACAGGGGCAAAGTTCCGTTGTTGCAGAACTTAACTTACGTGGAATGAATGATGAGATCGCCGTTTTAAGCGGCACAACAAAAAACATTGAACTCATGAATGAAATTATCAACGAATATGGAGCTGACCCTGACAAATGGCTGCCCATATTTTATCAAAGGAGAAAAAATCAATGAAAAAATATGGCTTAGTTACACTGTTATCTTTTTCTTTTATTTCTCATGCAATATCACAAACGACACCCGATGCGGAGGAATATTATAAACAAGCACTCGAGAACACACAAAAATTAGATGCTGCAAAATCAGAAACAGCTGAAAGCATTTATAAAAGTGCAACAGATACTGCAAAAAAAATTAAAGAAATAAGTAATCAACTTGAAAATATTAAATCAAAACCAGACACAAAACCCGAAGAATTGCAAGCCATTCGACAAGAGATTCAAGTAAAGCTTTCTCTTCTTCAAGCAGGTCTTCAAGTAAGTTCTTTAAAACTTCAGTCTCTTGATATGATTCAAGCAAGAGATACGAAAACAAAAGATGAATTACGTGAAGAAAAGGAACAACAAAAGCATAAATATCTTGAGGCACAATTAAAAGAAAAAGAAAAACAATTAAAAGAAAAACTTGAAAGTACGAATACAAATGTCAGACTTTAGTTTTTCTCCCTTTGAAAGCGTTTCTGGGTATATTTTAAAACCCTTAGATAATGTGATGGACACAACGGTGAGTGGGCTATCTTCTGCTATTTCAGCGCCCTTAAATCTCGCTGCAATCATTTTTATCTTTCTTTATGGCTATAATGTTATGACAGGTCGCGTTGCGCTTTCCATGCATAGTCTTCTCAATAATGTTGTTAAAATCGTTGTTGTTACAACAATGGCAACGAATGCGGATACATTTAATACTTACGTCAAGGATATTTTCTTCAAAGATTTATCCAACGCTATTGGGAATGCGCTTAACAGCAATCCTGCAAGCTCCAATGTTTTTGATTATATTTTGTTAAAGGCAAGTTCGCGCTATCAAGAAGTCTTATACAATGCTTGGTTTTTTGAAAAGATCATTGTGGGTCTTCTTGGTTCTATCATGCTTCTCGCGGTTATTCTTTTTTGTATAGGTGGTTTTATTGTGCAAATGTTTGCACAAGTTGCACTCGTCATGATTATAGGTCTTGGTCCTCTATTCATTAGTTTGTATTTGTTCAATGCAACGCGAAAATACTCCGATGCATGGATTACAACTTTGATCAATTTTACCATTTTACAAGTTCTCGTGATCATGCTTGGAACCATTATATGTCAAGTTATCCTCCAGGTTCTCAAAGTTTCATATGAATCAATCTATGTTCTTTTCCCCCCTGTCATCGTCATTTCGATCATAGGGGTTATTATCTTCCGTGCGCTTCCCGGTATTGCAACAGCGCTGGCCTCTGGCGGACCATACTTTAACACTGCTGTCTCTTCAGGAGGACAGGTTTTCACAATGCTTGCCAATAGTGCAAGAGCGAGTGGGAATGCAATAAAAAGTGCCACTTTACAAATCTCAGGAGCTGCCGGTAAAGGTGCGGCAGGTGCGGCGGCAAAAGCAGGAAGATCCGGAGGTGGACGTGGTCGATTTTAAGATAAAGCACCTCTTTAAAAGAATAAGCATTTTTGTTTTTGCCTTGCGTGCGCCCTTTGGCGCACGCACCATGATCTTTTTCCATGAAAGATCTAGCATCTTGGGTCTTACAACAAAACCAATAAAAATCTTGCATCATATAAATTTGTAAAAATGTTCAGAATAAAGGCTCTCATGCATTGTATTCCAAGATATTTGTGAGTTCAAAAAATGAAACGAAAAATAACTTTTGTTATGGTCCTAACAATCGCTCTTACTGGTTGTGCCTCTTTGAGTGGCCCTAAAAAACCACCACGCTGTAATGGCAAACATACACGTGCTTTAAATAAAGATAAGTGGAATTGGGACAATAAAAACGTTGTCCACTCAGAAAAGAGCGTAAAGCCTGTTACCACTCCCATCATTCTCAATACTTTGGAAAGTGAAAAGGTAACAGCCAATTTGGCACTCAATTCAGCTTTATTAAAGCCGGTTATTCATGAAGCACGATCTGATAAAAAAGTGGAGGTTATGCGTGAAAAGTGATGCCCTTGAAGAATATATAAAAGAAGCGCGCTCATTTGACATTGATCGCATGCATAGCATGCGCGTGCGGATGAAAATTTCCATGGCTTTAACAGTGCTTTTGGGATTGATGACGATTGCGCTGGCTTTAGCTGTCGCAGCTTTGACGCCTTTGAAAACAGTAGAGCCTTTTGTTATCCGCGTTGATAACTCAACAGGCATTATTGATACTGTAAGCGCCCTAAAAGAATCCCCTAACGACTATGATGAAGCGATAACGCGTTATTTTGCCAGCCAATATGTTCGTGCTCGTGAAGGTTTTCAAGCATCCGAAGCAGAAAACAATTTTCGCTTAGTTTCTCTTTTATCTTCTCCAAAAGAACAAAACCGTTTTGCAAAATGGTACGCGGGCAATAATCCAGAAAGTCCGCAAAATATTTATCATAACATGATTGCTACGGTCACAATCAAATCAATCTCTTTTATAAGCAAAGATCTTATCCAAGTTCGTTACTATAAAACGATCAGAGACTTTAATGAAAAAGAAAATATTTCCCATTGGATTTCAATCTTAAATTTTTCCTACGTGAACGCACACATTTCAACGTCTGATCGTCTTATCAACCCTCTTGGTTTTCAAGTATCGGAATATAGATCTGATCCAGAGGTGATAAAATGATCAGACTTTTACAAACAATCTCTTTAATTTTTACGATCACTTTCAGCTTTCACACAGTTCTCTCACTTGCAGAAACAGCGCCTGTCAGTGCACGTAAAGATAACCGCATCAGATTTGTCAATTATGACCCCTACAACGTCGTACAAATCATTGGCTCCATTCGCTCTTCGGTTCAACTAGAATTTGCCGTTGATGAAGAAGTAACCTATGTAGGAATTGGAAATTCGGTTGCTTGGCAAGTTGCTCCGGCTGGACACTTTGTTTTTCTCAAACCACGTGAAGTCCAACCTGTGACCAATTTACAAATTGTCACAAGCCGCCAAGATGGAACACAACGCTCTTATCAATTCGAGCTACAAGTCCGTGAAGGTGATGTTTCAGCCGGCAATGAGACGTATTTCTTGGTAAAGTTTCGTTACCCAGAAGATGAAGCATTACGTAAGAAATTAGCCGAAGCAGAAAAAGAAAAACAACGTGAAGAAAACTTTGTCAATGATATTTTAAATATCCATGAAGATTTTGGACCACGCAATTGGGCTTATGAAGCCCAAGGCTCTTCCCTTATTGAACCCGCTTCTGTCTATGATAATGGGAAAACAACAACCTTTATCTTTTTAGGCAACATTGAAATCCCTGCCATTTACATTGTATCGCCTGATGGGCAAGAAGCGCTTATTCCCAAATCGATTAAAGGCAACAAAGTTATTGTTCATGCAACAGGTGCACAATTCACGTTACGACGTGGGAATGAAGTATTGTGCATCTTTAATAAAAGGTTCGTACCAGAAGGAATTAATCCTGAAACAGGTACGACATCACCATCTGTACAACGTAAAATGAACCTAGGAAGCAGCCATGAATAACACCGTGGATGAAAAAAGCATTAATGATCGCGATACAATAAAAAATGCTCAAGGGAAAAGTCAACAGAACAATGTGGGGAAAGCTATTGCTCTTATTATTCTTTTCAGTGTCTGTCTTTATTTAGCCTATTCAACACTTGTTACAGACAAAAAACAACCAATTGAATCTTCAAAAGAAGGAAACGTTATAAAACAAACAGAGCTTTTTCGCCCTGCAAAGCCTACCCCTCCCCCCTTTGAACAGCCTCAACGAAATAACGCTCTATTACCAAAAGTCGAGCTACCAACACCAAACATCAATCAATTAAATTCTGATAACTCACTGCTGGAAGCAGCACAACGTGCTCCTGTATTAGCTTATGCAAGTACACAACAAGGCAAAATAAATTCACAAACAAATAATGGTGTTTTGCCTCACCAACTTGAAAGCAAACCTGATGAAATAACACAACGTTTTAATCATCTTCTTAAACCCACAGTGCTTGAAGGTATTCGTGCTTCAACCCTTGGCAATCGAAACTACATCATCGCGATGGGAACGTCTATCCCTTGTATTTTAGAAACAGCCATCAACAGTGATCAACAAGGTTTTGCCAGTTGTATTGTTTCCAGAGATATCTTATCAGACAATGGTCGTGTTGTCCTTCTTGATAAAGGCACCCAAATTGTTGGTGAATATCGCGCCGGATTGAAAAAAGGCCAAACACGTCTCTTTGTACTATGGAATAGAGCAAAAACCCCCAATGGTATCATTATATCCTTAGCTTCACCGGCAACGGATGCTTTAGGGCGTTCTGGTATGGATGGAGATATTGATAACCATTGGCTTGAGAGGATTGGGTCTGCGCTTCTTGTATCACTAATAAAAGATGTAACACACTATGCCAATAAACGTTTATCAAAAAAACAGGAAAAAGAAGAAACTGAAACAGTCTCTTCAGGACAAAACATCGCAAACATTCTCGTAGAAAATTACGCCAATATTCCTCCAACATTATCCAAAAACCAAGGGGAAATGGTGAATATCTTTGTTGCCCGCGATTTAGATTTTTCCAGCGTTTATAAATTGAAAGTCATCGAAAACAAAAAACAGATTATCAATCGAGCTGTTTCAAGAAACTTTTACAAAAATTCGGCGGTAACTTTAGAATGAACTCAAACTTACATACCATGAGCGATGAAACCGTTGCGATTGTTCTCACAAAACTTGAACCCATCAGTACTTTTTTGAAAGATGATAGTCTCTTTGAAATTGTTATCAATCGTCCCTATCAAGTAATGACTGAAGGGTTTGATGGATGGAAAACAATAGAAGCTCCGGCTCTCTCTTTTAATGAGCTTATGGGGATTGCGAAAGTTGTCGCATCCTATTCCAAGCAAAACATATCGGACAAAAACCCAATATTATCTGCAACGCTACCAGGCAATGAGCGTATTCAAATTGTCATTCCGCCCGCTGTCGAAAAAGACACGATTAGTATGACAATTCGTAAACCGTCATCGCAGAGTTTTTCTCTCGAAGAGCTCGCAAATAAGGGCCTCTTCTCGCTATGTGAACGGGTATCTTTCACGCCCTTGCATGACTATCATTCTCGTTTTAACGAACTCAAAATCATCGAGCATAACTTAGCTCATGCCTACTGTAATAAAGACTTTGTCTCCTTTTTAAATCAAGCTGTAGAATGCCAAAAAAATATTTTAATTGCGGGAAAAACCGGTTCGGGTAAAACAACATTATCAAAAGCATTAATCGCAAAAATCCCTCAAGAAGAGCGTATTATCACCATCGAAGACACACAAGAATTGGTGATACCACACCCTAACCATGTCTCAATGTTCTATTCAAAAGATGGACAAGGCTTAGCCTCCGTTGGCCCCAAAGAGTTGCTTGAATCATCTTTACGGATGCGTCCTGATCGTATTCTTTTGCAAGAACTTCGAGATGGTACAGCCTTTTATTATATCCGCAATGTCAATTCAGGTCATCCAGGCTCCATTACAACGGTTCATGCCTCAACAGCCCTTGCAGCCTTTGAGCAGATGACCCTTTTGGTCAAAGAAAGTGAAGGCGGTGGTGATTTAGAGCGTGATGATATTCGAGGACTGTTGATTTCAATGATTGATATCATCATCCAATGCAAACGGATTGAAGGAAAATTTAAAGTCACAGAAATTTATTACGATCCCTTCAAACAACGAAACATCTTTGGAGGGGACTAAAGGAAGATCACACCGGCTGCCAAAGGCTCTTTTAAAGAAACGATTGCAAATAAAAGGAAAAATGCGTGAAAACCAAAGAAACAGAAAACAGAGAAAATCTTTTATCGATGACAGAAGAAGAATTGAAAAAACGCCGTGAAGCCGTTGAATCAGCCATCAGCACCCATGCAATAGAGGGAATAGCGCTTCATTCCAAAACGTTGAAAATTTTAGAAGAATACGCAAAGGGGAATATTTCACTCGAAGAATTTAATACTCTTATGGACAACACGACATTATAAGGAAGCTACAATGCCAAAAGCAAAATTAAAAAAAACAGATGTGACATCCACAGTGCCTTCCCCTGAATATTATATGTATCCTAAAAGCAAAACATTAAAAAATAAATATGGAATAACAAACCTTGACGCTTTTACGGCAAGATGTGCGCATGATTCAGCAAAAGCGATGGTTAATCTGCGTGAAGCCCCCTTACCAGAAAAGTTTGATAGCTCCTATCTATGCCTTATTCATCAATGTCTATTTGAAAATACCTTTGAATGGGCTGGACAAACCCGCAATGTTCCCTTTACATTTGAAGATGGTACTACTGCCGTCGCTCCAGTAATGAAAAAAATAACAAATTTTGCAGTCGGTAGCGAATTACAAGAAGGTTTACAAAAATTAGATCAAACGCTTGCCGAAAAAAATAATTTGCAGGATTTATCATGCAAAGAATTTGCTTATGAAGCAGCCAAAATATTTGCCTCTCTCAACTATACACACCCCTTTAGAGAAGGCAACGGACGTACACAACGGATCTTTTTTGAAAATCTTGCCAAAGCCGCAGGGCATCAGCTTGATTTTTCACTGGTTACAAAAGAACGCATGTTGGTTGCTAGTGTTGCAGCAATACAAAATGACAATCTAGAACCAATGCAACATCTGTTTGACGATATCTCTAATCCCAATAAAATACCTCTTTTAAAGGAATTCATGAGCAACACGAAAGAACTTGGGCGTAGTGTGAATGATCGCCCTGTTATGGTCACAAAGGAAGGTGAAACCTACACGGGCACCTATAGAGGTGCTGGTCTTAACAGCTTTGCCTGCAATGTAAAAGGAGCTTACATTATCGGCAATAAAGAACATCTCACACCAGAACAACTCAAAACATTAAAACCCGGTGATAAATTTACCTTTACCGTTCCCGAAACAAAAGAGCTTGAAAGCATTCTTATTCCAGAAGAGAAATTAGCCCCTTTGACAAAAAATGAAACGGCCCAAATGGTTGCAGAAGATGCCTGTGTCCACGTAAGCCTAAAACAGGTCCAGAAACTGTCAAAAATTGTTTATGGTAATACAAAAACATTAGACAAACAGATGGTAGAAATCATCAAAAATCCAAGCTTAGGCCAACAGCTCGCCAACAAGATTGAAAGGGCACCGAGCTCTGTTTCTCGTCTTGCAGGTTTCAGTTTATGTGGACTACAAAATCAGGCACGTGCAAACGCTAAAAATCATATTGGTATGCTCTGTACTGCCGTTGCAAATTTCGCGTATGCTGTAAAATATGCTGAAAAGGAAATCACGCAAGAACATGCAACAGAACAAAGTCGCCTTGCAAAAACAATAGAAATGCCAAGTCAAAGCTTGCAAGATCTCTTCGCCTTGCCAAAAGAATTACAGCAGGAAGCTTTAGCAAAAAATCCTTTATGTCAAAAAGAGCTCAGCAACTTTGTAAAAAAGATCAACACCCGTCTTTCACCAAATGAACATAAAGCAGTTCAAAATAATGATTATGAAACACTGGCTCAAAGCATTGGTGTATCAGAAAATAAAGCCAAACAAATTACACAAATTATTAAGCAAACCAAAGAAGTACATCAGCAAGCACAAATATGCACAATGCGCCATTCCAAAGCATTCGCTATGGCCTGCTAAGAATGGATAAAACCTTCCTCCTTGATGAGAAAGGCTCATAAACGAAAACTGTTTGGCGTTATCTGCACCTTTGCAAAAAGAGATGAGAGTTAATATCACGTACCTGAAAAAGAGCATTTCGCAACATATTCTGATAGAATTGAGAGTAAAATACAATGAAATATACCAAAACACAAATGGTACTTATTTTAACACCAGTCGCTTTAGGTGCTTTAACGATATTCCTTGTCCCTCATTTTTTACTGTTAATAACAAATGGACTAAAGAGCGATCAAATTTATTGGACTCTTCGTTCTGAGCCTTTATTAGTCTTAGCACTAACGGCTGCTGTTTCATTGTTGTATAGTCTGTCGCAAAAACTGCACTTACGTAAAATAATCACTTTTGTCTCCGTTGTTTTTTTTGGAACAACCGCTCTTTACTATATTGGTGGTGAAATAAAACGTTTAAGTCCCTATGTTGGCCAACAAGGAATAACGTGGAGCTATGCGCTTCAATTCATGGACCCCATGGTTGTCTTTGGCATCATCATTGGTGGTTTTCTTTCCATCATTCAATTCATAACAACCTCTCCACCTAAAAATAAGGTCAAGCGTGCAAAAAAAGGTGTTTTTGGTGAGGCCTCTTGGATGAATTTAAGAGAGGCAGCAAAAATCTTTCCTGCCAATGGGCAAATTGTTGTGGGTGAAAGATACCGTGTTGATCAAGATAATGTGTGCAAAATTCCCTTTGCGCCTGGCAATAAAACAACATGGGGAAAGGGTGGAACAGCCCCTTTGCTAACCTTTAATCTTGATTTTGGTTCAACTCATATGATCTTTTTTGCTGGTTCTGGTGGCTATAAAACCACAAGTACAGTAGTTCCTACGTGTTTAACCTATCCAGGGTCTATTGTTTGTCTTGATCCTTCAACAGAAGTTGCCCCAATGGTCAAATTTGCGCGTCAAAAGATGGGGAATAGAAATGTCATTGTTCTCGATCCCAATTCATTTTTAACAAAAAATTTTAATGTCATCGATTGGCTTTTAGACGACAGCGTACCACGCACACAACGCGAAGCGAATATTGTAAGCTTTTCCAAGTTGCTCCTTACAGATAAAAAATCAGACAATTCTTCAGCAGAATATTTCTCGACACAAGCCCATAATTTATTAACAGCTCTTCTTGCTCACGTTGTATTTTCTGATGAATATGAAGACAGCGAGCGCAATTTAAAAACATTGCGTGGCATTCTCTCTCAATCAGAAACAGCTGTTGTTAATCAATTACGCATGATTCAAGAAACAACACCTTCTCCTTTTATTCGTGAAATGGTTGGTATTTTTACAGAAATGGCAGAACAAACCTTTTCAGGAGTCTATACAACCGCCTCAAAAGATACCCAATGGCTTTCTTTGTCCAATTACGCAGATCTTGTCTGCGGAGATGATTTTTTTTCCTCAGATATTGCAAATGGCAATACAGATGTTTTTCTCAATCTCCCCGCAAGCATTTTAAACAGTTATCCAGCTATTGGACGTGTAATTATTGGCGCCTTTCTCAATGCCATGGTTACAGCAGACGGTAACTATAAAAAGCGTGTTTTATTTGTCTTAGATGAAGTTGATCTTCTAGGCTATATGAATATTTTAGAAGAAGCACGCGATCGTGGACGTAAATACGGTACATCCTTAATGCTTTTTTATCAATCCTCTGGTCAGTTGGTCAATCACTTTGGAGAAGCCGGAGCACGCTCATGGTTTGAAAGCTGCTCCTTTGTCAGCTATGCTGCCATTAAAGACCTCCAAACAGCCAAAGACATTTCAGAACGCTGTGGCCAAATGACCGTTGAAGTCACCGGAACAAGCAAATCAAGAGGCTTATCCTTAGGAAAGAGTTCATACAACGTCAATTACCAACAAAGAGCCCTGATTTTACCCCATGAAGTTATTCAAGAAATGCGTCAAGATGAACAAATTATTCTTATGCAAGGACACCCCCCTTTGCGATGTGGTCGCGCCATTTATTTCAGAAGAAAAGAAATGTTAGCCGCAGCTGCAAAAAACCGCTTTGCCCCACAAAAGAAAAACTAACCTCCTATTATGAGATCTTGACTATGAAAAGAACAACCACAAAAACAACATAGATTTCTATTTTTTAAAAACCCGTTAACAAAAAGTTTTTGAACGCTTCCTCACACATATAAGGAAAACATGATAAAAAAATCCGTGTTTTTTCCTTTTTGTATTTTGTGTATCGTTTTACCAGCGCCCATCATCTTTATAAAAATACCACCCCCTCAAATCACCTATAACTAAACCAACATCTCCACTTGGGAAAGTCTGCAAATACATTCCTACAAAGCTTTTTGTGTATAATTTATCTCCTACAAACAACCAAAAACATTTCACAACGCTAATCCCCAATATCAAGACTTAAGAAAAACAAAAGATTGATCTTTGAGACAAGAACTCTCAAAACACCCACACTCAAGAACATCGATTTTTCCCAAAAAACATTTAAGATATACATCAAAATGAATAAATCATTCTTATACAAGCTTTTCCCCCTTTACGATATCATAAAGTGTTCTATTTTAATGATAAAGCGCTGAAAAAGGCTTTTCTCCCAACCAAAGAAAGAGTTTTCTCTCTTATGGATCTTAGAGCAGCGCAATACAATAAGAGCAACAATACAAAATAAAAAACATTTTGTTGCAAAAATACACAAACAAGATGTTCGTATGGCAAGATATTCATATGGAGCAGTAAGAAAAACATAATGGAGAAAAATTCTTGATAACTGCTTTTACCCATAGATTCACCAATCTGAGTACTGTGTATAAAAAGTACCAGCACCATCCGCTAACCAAGAGCGATCGCACCCGCCATATCCACGCCCCTCATCAAAGCGCTCTTGCAAACAACTTTGTTAAAGGAAAAAAACAACAATTTTAAGCAACATTTTTCTTTTTGACCTCTTCCTTACACCTCAAAGAACGAAGATTTTACCCAAAGTCAATTTGTAGAAAATCCATTTTCTAACTACTCATGGGATTCATATCAAGGCCCTCAATACCAGTATTTTACAGCACAAGGTAATAAACAAAGGAACCATCAGAAAAACTTTTCAAAAATAAATGAAAAAAGAAAATAGGCATGAAAACAATCATAACAGAACATTTTGCACCTCTTACACCAAAAACCTTTCAAAAGCATCACAAAACGATTGCTACAACTATCCATACACTGGAGGGAAAAGTGCTTCCTCTCATAACTACCAAAATCTCAAAAGAATACGCGAAGGGGAATTTTTCACATGCAGCGTTTAAGACGCTCATCAACCACCACCCTACCTACTTAGGAGAGATTATATGTTAGAGCAAAATTATCTATATAAAGGTACCCCAACACTCAAAAATAAATATGGCATAAAAGACCCCAAAAAACTGTATGAACGCTGTGCTCATGATACCGCCAGAGAAGCCGTCAATTTTCGCCACGAACCACTTCCACAAAAATTTGATGCTTCCTATCTAAAACTAATCCACTGGAGCCTCTTCCACAGAACTTTTGAATGGGCTGGAAAAACCCGCGATACATCCTTTACATTTGAAGACGGCACCACTGCCCATATGCCGGCGATGCGTCCCAAAGGTTATGAAGTTCCTTTTGCTATCGGACCGCAGATTCAAAAAGAACTAAAACAACTCGCAAAAACACTTAATGAGAAGAACAATTTAAAAGGTTTATCGCGCCAAGAATTTGCTGAAAATGCCGCAGAAGTTTTTATGGCGCTCGAGCACGCACATCCTTTCAGAAAAGGGAATGGGCGCGTCAATCGAATGTTTATGGAAAAACTTGGACAAGCCGCAGGACATACCATTGACTTTTCTTTCATCACAAAAGGACGCATGACAGCAGCTTGTATTGAAGCCATGCAATATGGCAATCCCCAACCGATGAAAGATCTTTTTGAAGATATCACACATCCGCAAAAATCCCTTGTTTTAAAAGAATTCATCTCCCAAATGAGAAACGCGGGACTGGATGAAATTAACAATCGTGTTGTTGTTGCAACAAAAGAAGATGTAACCTACGAAGGCGTGTTTAGAGGTTTTTCAGCAGAAGGTTTTGTCATGGAAGTAGAGGGTGCTTTCGTCGTCGGCCACAAAGATGATCTCCCCCCAGAACTCGTCAAAACATTACAAAACGGTACTCGCCTCTGCTTTCAAAAAACCAACGTTCAAAATGTAAAAGAAATATTGATCCCAAAAGAAACATTAGAATCTCTCACCCATGAAGAGTTATTCACAAAGATTTCAAATGACGCTTATGTTGAAGCATGCCGAAAAGAAATCAAAAATTTATCAAAGACTGTTTATGGTAAAATCCACGCCTTAAATACAAAAATAGATATCTTAACGGCTGATCCAAGCTTAGGAAATCAATTTGCTGATGAAATTTTACAAAACCCTCAATCAATTTCTAAACTTGCAGGGAGAAAAATACTTGACATGAAAAGCCCAAATCGCAGACTGGCGGAACAAACTGCTCCACAACTCAGCCAAGCCCTTAAAAATTATGCCACAATAACACAACAAACAAAAGAAGAAATTTTAGAGCAACATCAAAGAGAACAAAATCGCCTGAGTCACACTGTCGAAACACCTGGAAAAAATTTACAAAACCTTTTTGCCTTACCAAGAGAACAACAAAAGGAAGCTTTATTGCATTCTCCAACACTACGACAAGAACTCCATCACTTTTCGCGCCAACTACACAATCGTCTATCCTCAGAAGAGCGTAAAGCCATACAAGAAAAAGATCATACCAGACTAGCGTGCCTCCTTGGGACATCGGAAAGCAAAGCAAAAGAAATTGCGAATACTGTAAAGAACACCCAAGAAGCACAATGTCAAGCCCGCAGCTTGAAAGTTAGTCGCTCTTCATCGCTTGCTCTTACCGGCTAAAAACGCGTGAACTTTTGCCTTCCAACTAACTCTTAGCGCCAATCATTTTATCTCCATTACGCTCACCAATTGTTTTAAAATGGTACAAAAAATAGTCCTAAAAATGAATCCTTTAATTTGATGTAACTTATTGATAATATTTCATAAAAAAACTGTATAAAAGACATAAATGTCCACTATATATCAATATGAATAGCGCGAAATCTTTGGAGGTCATTTAATTTGATATCTTACCTTATCCTAAAGTTGTTATCAAAAAAGTGAGGAATGCGCCAAAGAGGTTTTCTAAAAATATTGAAAGGAAACAGCCATGAAAAAAAGTCACCCACAACCAGCCCCCCAGAACCCACAACCCCAGAGCCAAGACCCCCTCTATGCCAAGGTTAATAAACCACCCAAAGAACAGCGCAACCCACAACACTATACACTTCAACAACCACCAGAAACGGTCTTTGCTCCCAAAAAGCCACTTGACCAACAAAACCTAGGATCTCCTAATGTAGAAGACCTCTACGCAAAGGTTAATAAACCACCCAAAGAACAGCGAAACCACCAACAATACACACTTCAACAACCACCAGAAACGGTCTTTGCTCCCAAAAAGCCACTTGACCAACAAAACCTAGGATCTCCTAATGTAGAAGACCTCTACGCAAAGGTTAATAAACCACCCAAAGAACAGCGAAACCACCAACAATACACACTTCAACAACCACCAGAAACGGTCTTTGCTCCCAAAAAGCCACTTGACCAACAAAACCTAGGATCTCCTAATGTAGAAGACCTCTACGCAAAGGTTAATAAACCACCCAAAGAACCGCGAAACCACCAACAATACACCCTTCAACAACCACCAGAAACGGTCTTTGCTCCCAAAAAGCCACTTGACCAACAAAACCTAGGATCTCCTAATGTAGAAGACCTCTACGCAAAGGTTAATAAACCACCCAAAGAACAGCGCAACCAACAACAATACACACTTCAACAACCAGCAGAAACGATCTATGCTCCCCAACAGCCACTAGGAAATCCCTATGACAGACTTGGTGGAAGACCAAGTGATGGGCGGCGTGCCCAAAAGCTCACAGATCCCTATGCCGTCGTTAATCTGGCAACGGGTGAGACAGAATCCGAACAGCTAATAAATCCCCTCTACGATACATCGAGGAGAAGCACTCAGGATTTGCAACGTTCCTCAAAATCAGAAGAACATCTCTATGCAGAGCTTAACTTTGATGAACGTGGTGAGCCCTCTCCCCAAAGACCACTCGAATCTGTCTATACAACGGTTGGCATGGGGGCTGAAGGCGGGCAAGAGTCTGAACAACTAGAAAATCCTATCTACCAAGGTGTTGGCAGAGGAGCAACACCCCCTCCCAGAACCCAAAAAGATGTGATTACAACAAAGCTTTTAAAAAACGTAGACTTTCAATATGGTATAAGAGAAACGCAAGAGTGGTGCAGAGTTGTTTATGGTAACGAACATGCTTTGAATAACCACCTTGCTAAAATTCTTGACAACCCTCAAAGTGCAGAGCAAATCTTATGGGAGCTTGCCGAACATCCTGAAGGTCCTGGCAAGCTTGCGGGGAGCAAAATACTTGGTGTAAAGTCTCCAAGCCGCAGAGAAGCTGAAGATGGTTTTTCTCCCCTTTGCTCAGCTCTTGAGAGGCATATACATACGGCACAAAAGCTCCATAAACAGTTTACACGGGAGCATGAAAGAGAAAGAGGTCAAAGACAAGAAAGTCCAGAAAGAGAAGCAGAACACAGACACCACCACCACCATCATCATCGTCATGCAAGAGGACAAGAACAAAATAGTCCAGAGCACAGCCCACAAAGACAAAGACATGGAGAAAAAGGAATGGCTTTTGCCATGTAAGTGGACATAAACGTAAAAACAGATAGTTTTTGTTTTTCATTTAATCTTTTTTTCATAGAATCTCTTGGCGCAAATCATTTCATAGCGATTGCGCCAAGAGTTGTTTTAGAATGTTACAAAAAATAGTTCTAAAAGTGGATCCTGTAATTTATTGTAACTTATTGATAAAATTTCATAAAAAAACTGTATAAAAGACATAAATGTTCATTACATATCAATATTGAATAGCGCAGAATCTTTGGCGGTCATTCGGTTGGATATCTTCCTTTATATAAAAGTTATCAAAACTAAAAGTGGGGAATGCACCAAAGAGGTTTTCTAAAAATATTGAAAGGAAATATGTATGAAAAAACATCATCCACATCCTTCTGCAAATCCAGAAGCCCTCTATGCACAAGTTAAGAAACCAACCAGAGGAAACCAGCGCGGTCCAACCCCAGAAGAGGAAGTTACATACGCAACTGTTAGCAGTGTTTCTCCTTCAAGAGGGAGACATCATGATCGGGGAAGAGAAAGTTCTGAAACCGATTACACAGAGGTTGCTCCCCCAAAACGCGAAGAAGAAGTTACATACGCAACTGTTAGCAGTATTTCTCCTTCCAAAGGGAGACACCATAATCAAAGGCAACCAGAATCTGAAACCGACTATACAAAGGTTGCTCCACAACAAAGAGGAAGACCTTCATCTTCCCTCACAGCTGATCAAATAAGTGTCATGCTTTTAAAAAGTCCACAAGTTCAAGCATATGCACAAGAGGTCGTGCATTGGGGTACAACTGTTTATAACAGTGACACGCTTTTCCAACAGCACTTGCAAGACATACTTAAAGATCCCACTAAAGGAAAAGAGCTTTCAAATCAACTTGCTGAAAATCCTGAATCTATGCACAGGCTTGCTGGACGCTCCACACTTGGCTTAAAAAATCAAGCACGCAAAGCAGCTGAAGACGGTTTTAAACTGCTCGTTGATGCCATTGATGGTTATACGAAAGCTGTAGAAAATGCAACGGAACAGCTATTGCACACCCCTCTAGCGGAACAAAGACGCCGTCAAGAAAATTCTCAGCAAGTTGAGAGACACCATCATCGTCATCATCATCACACAAGAGGACAAGAACACAATAGTCTAGAGCACAGCCCTCAACGACAAAGACATGGAGAAAAAGGATTTTCTTATGCCATGTAAGGAGGCATAGACGTAAAAACAGATAGTTTTTGTTTTTCATGTAATTTTTTTTCAGTGAGTTTCTTGGCGCAAATCGTTTCATCGCGATTGCGCCAAGAATTGTTTTAGAATGTTACAAAAGATAGTCCTAAAAATGGCGCCTGTAATTCACGACAACTATTGATAACTTATTGATAATATTTCACAAAAAAACTGTATAAAAGACACAAATGTCCATTAAGCTGATTGCAAATAGCGCAGATCTTTGGAAACTCATTCAGCTCGATATTTCTTTTGTCTCAAAGCGATCCAAGCATAAAAGGCAAGAATGCACCAAAGAGGTTTTCTAAAACAATTTTTGAAAGGAAACATGCATGAAAAAAAACCACCCTCATCCTTTTCCATCCTCTTCAATACAAGAACTTATAAAGCTCTATGAACAAGCAGCGGCAGAGGTCTCAGGCGCAGCCCCCCTTCCTAAAGAAACGCCTTCAAAAAGCAAAAGACTGTCATCCATACCGGAAGAAGATGAGGAAAGACAATCTCTTTTAAGCGAAGAAACTGTATATGCATCAACAAATCCAACAGCTTCGTTAACAAGAGGCAGCTCGACCAAAAGACCGCAAAAAACTGAAACGACACACGCAACAATTCCTTCACAAGTTTCCCAAAGGACAACAAGAGTTCTCTCAGAGGAAGAAATCATTCAATTGCTTCCACACCATTCATTGGTTCGAACCTATCAAGAAGAAATCCAACGTTTATCCGCAAGTGCTTATGGCAACCCAAACATTTTGCAAGAAAAAATGCAAGAAATTCAAAGAAATCCAGCTGCAGGAGAAGAGCTCTCATGGCGCATGGCAGCCTATCCTGAAAGTATTGCTAAACTTTCCGGCACCAGCGCGTTGGGCTTTAAAAATCGAGTGCGTAGACAAGCGGAAGAGAGTTATTCCACTCTCAGTGTCACCATTGATTGTTATACAGAAGCTGTAAAACAGGCAAGAGAGAACCTCTTACAATCTCCAGAGCAAGAACTCAAAAACTATGAACGCTTTATGGGGAAGGAAGCCGTCGCTAAACTTCTACAAAAACCAGATCAACGTGAAAAAGCAACGCTTTCAGAAGTAGAAATTTCTACCCAAATTCACCAACATTCAAAAGTCAAAAGACACCATGCCCAAATCCAATATTGGTGCGGTGTTGTTTTTGGCAACAAAAACATTTTGCAATCACAAGTGGAAACACTTTTCCAAAACCCTGAAACAATAGAAGCACTCGCACAGCAACTTGTCGGAAATCCTCAATCTTTTCACAAGTACGCTGGTCGTAACTTTTGTGGCTTTAAAAATCAAGCACGCAGGCATGCTGAAGCTGGTCTTTCTCACCTCATTGACGCCACTGACAATTATGCAACAGCTGTAGCACAAGTAAGAGAGAGCTTTTCAAAAACTCAGCAGACAAAACAAGAACACAATGAAGCATCTTCTGAGAGATCGCAAAACTTGCATCAACAACAAAGCGTCTTACAGTCTGCTCAACGCCCCGAGCCTTCAATAGTAACGCATGAAGAAGCAACAACCTCTACGCAACAAAGAGAAACAGATATTCGTCCTCGCAAAACTACCGCCCCAAAAGCGATGGCTTTTGCCAGCTAAACAGGACATAAGTTTTCACATTAAATCTAACATCTTGGCGCAACACAGAACAGGGGTGTTTGCGCCAAGAAAGCCCCATCTTGTGAAACCATTCAGTTTCATATCTGCTCTCGTAAAGACCGAGTAAAAAAGCATAAAACAGAATAAAAACCAACGTACGTTTTTAAATAGTATTTAAAAACAATATTGGAAGAGTTTGAAAGGAACATGCATGAAAAAAAGAAATCCCTCCCCTTTTATCACCGAAATGATGGAAAAATTTCAACAACCGGCTGAACAATCCCCCACCAGAACCCCTCCTTCCCAAGTTTCTCAAAATTTGCCAAAACCAACTGTAGAAAAACGCCCAGAAAATTTATCCCCCCACCCAAAGGTTGCGCCACCGCCCCCCCCCCGCATGAGAGCAAACACTCAAACCAGCACAATGCCCTCCAGCGCTAAAATCCCCAGCACCAAAACCCAAGAGATACCTCCTCTACAAACAAAAGTAGCTCCGCCCAAACCCCCACGCACAAAAGAAAATCTACAACCCAGCTCACAAATCCAAGAACGCTCCTCTCCGCACACAAAAACGCCTCCACAAAGACCACCACGTGCAAAAGATAGAGAACAAAACAAAACAACAGCTCAAGAGAGAGAACTCCTCTATGCAACGCCTACTTCGCAAACACCCCCACGCATGAGGGAAAAAGCACAAACCGGCACAAAAATCCCCAGCTCACAAATCCAAGAAAACTCCTCTCCGCACACAAAAGCAGCTCCACAAAGACCACCACGTGCAAAAGATAGAGAACAAAACAAAACAACGGTTCAAGAGAGAGAACACCTCTATGCAACGCCTACTTCGCAAACATCGCCACGCATGAGAGACAGAGTGCAAAACGGTACAAAAATCCAAAATCCTGAAACATACGACCCAAGTGTTAGACCCAAAACACCATCACATATGAAAGTCAGACAGCAAAGCAGTTCATCATCACAAGACAGTGGAACATATGCCGTCCCTCCTTCAAGAAAACCGCACCGTATGGGAAACAGAAAACAAAGCGATACTATCGTCCCAAAACCTGCCTCTCCACACACAGCAATTGAACAACCAAAACCGTCTCACGGACAAAAATCATCTATTAATACAATGGAAAGAGAGCTGTTACTCGTAGCATATCAAGAAGAAATACGATTTTTGTGCGAAAAGGTTTATGGCAACAGGCTTATTTTAGAAGAAAGAATAGAAGCAATCAAAGAAAACCCCAATATGGGAGAACAGCTCTTATGGGATATTACAGAACAGCCTAAGTCTATTTCTAAGCTTGCTGGTAGAAAAGTTCTCGGCATAAAAAATAACGCGCGCAAACAAGCTGAAGAAACTCTTCCTACCCTATGTGCTGCTATTAACGGTTATATGTATACTTCAAAATATACAAAAAGTGAAAATATTTCACAAGGTTTTCACACGGAACAACAACATCAGCGACAAGCACAAGAGAAAGAGCCAATAAATCAACATTTACAAAATTCGCTCAATTCAGAAAAGAAAATAAAGCCTCTCTCAAATCAGGAAATTGCCCGCAGAGTTCAACAAGATCCATCGGTTCAATATGGTCAAAGAGAGATCCAATATTGGTGCCAAATTGTTTATGATGATCCATTTATTTTACAATATAGAATGGAAGATATGCACAAAATTCCAGAGATGGGAGAAGAGCTTGTATTTCAAATTAAAAAGGATTCTACATCTTTTGCTCCACTTGCTGGTAGAAAAACCCTTGGCATAAAAAACGGAGCACGCAAAGCCGCTGAAGAAAATATCCCTACCCTTTGTACCGCCATTAAGGACTATGCTGATACAATAAAACAGTTAAGAGAAACCATTGTGCAAAACCATCAGGCAGAACAACAAAAACGTTATCAACCACCTACCGATCTCGATAAAAAATTACAAAAGCAGCAAAGCTTATCGCAGCCCCTGAAGCTGCCTGAACGCTCAACAGCAAAGCGGCATAAAGAGGTTACAGAAACTTCTAGACAAGAAGACCAGCCGCAAGTTCGACCGCGCAGAGCCGAAACATCAAAAGCAATGGCTTTGTCGTGATAAATCTCACAATTGTTGGCTTTTTATCCAAAACTTTGGTGCAATTATCTTGCCAAGATTGCATCAAAGACGGTGTGTGAAATACAGAAAACTTTGAATAAGACACCCCATTATTTTACAGAATTCATTGATAAAATTTCACGATAATACTTCAAAATTATAAACTTTAACTTTGTTCCATGCGAATAAGGTCAATTTTTTCAATCATTCAAATAGGCATTCTTCTTTGAAGAAAACGCTATGAAAATAACATAAGGCAAAAAATGTAAACAAAGAAGATTTCAAAAAATAATGTTACCATTTGAAAGGAAATATGCATGAAAGAAAACACAGAACATTGTGCCTCCTCTACACAGGAAGAATTGCAAGAACAACACTCTGTAATTAATGCAGCCATTTCAAAGCAAATCAATGAAGAAGCGCAAAATTTTTTCTACCCCAATAGCAAAGTGCTTAAAAATAAATACCGCATCAAAGATAAAGAAATATTAAAAGAATGCTGTTCTAATGATGTAAAAAAAGAAATGATAAAACTGCATCAAGAACCTCTACCAGAGCAGTTTAATGCCTCTTATCTAAAATACCTTCATCAACGCCTCTTTTCCCGTGCATTTGAATGGGCCGGACAAACACGCGAAGAGCCTTTTACATTTGAAGATGGTACTGTTGCTTCTATGCCCATTTTGAAAAGAAAAGAATTTACAAAACCTTTTGCGATTGGCAGAAAAATACAGAAGGGACTAGAAAAGTTAGATAAAACGCTTTCTGAAAAGAATAATTTACAAGGCTTAACGCGCGAAGAATTCGTTGAACAAGCCGCTGGAATAATGATAGATTTGCACCACTTGCATCCTTTCAGAGAGGGCAATAGGCGCA
Source organism: Bartonella sp. CL435QHHD (assembly GCF_042195095.1). Classification (NCBI taxonomy): domain Bacteria; kingdom Pseudomonadati; phylum Pseudomonadota; class Alphaproteobacteria; order Hyphomicrobiales; family Bartonellaceae; genus Bartonella; species Bartonella sp. CL435QHHD. Next base: position 17,988 of record NZ_JBHINS010000007.1, on the reverse strand, counting down.
CAAAGAGACTGTTTGTTGAAAAACTCGCTCAAGCAGCAGGACATGAGCTAGACTTTTCTCTTGTGAGCAAAAAACGTAAAGACTTTGTCCGCGCCGCTGCCATGGAACATGGCGATCCAGAGCCTATGAAGCATCTGCTTGAGGATATCTCAAATCCAGAAAAATTGCTCATTTTACAAGAATTTACCAACTCTATGAGAGAGCTTGGATTGGATGAAAAAAATTATTATCTCACTGTCGTCGCAAAAGAAGGAGAAACCTATCATGGTACCTACAGAGGCAGTGGACCCAATGGCTTCATGCTTGATGCCAACGGGACTTTCATCTTAGGAAATAAAAAAGATCTCACCCCAGAGCAAATACAGACATTAAAAATCGGTGACGCCCTCTCCTTTACAGCGCCCAAAACTCAAAACCCAGAAAAAAACATTGCTTCCAGAAAAAAAAGAGCCGTTCTCACAAACGATGAAATAACTGAAAAGAGCAAAGACAACGCATCCATTCAAACAAAGAAAAAAGAAAAAGCCCATTTTTCACCATGGAGTGCCCCTCATGCTTTACATGACAGCATTGAAGTTATGCCCGAAAATTTGCAAGAACAAATGACCAAACCAATTGCTCAATCTGCTTCCTCTATGAGGCAAATGCAAAAAGATTTCCAAAAAAACATTTTACAGACCAGCAATACAGCGACAAATAATCCAATATCTGTCCAAATGACAAAGGAAAAACGCTCTGATCATCAAGAAAGAATGAAACAGCCCCCAAAAAAAGCAATGGCATACTGGGACACTGGTACAAAAAAAACGGACACCGTCCCTCTCACCTTACAGGAGAAATTATCCTCATCGCCTCAAACTGAAGAAAATAAGACAATGTACCGTAATTTCTTTTGCCCTAATAGTATCACCTTAAAAAATAAATATGGAATAAACGACTATAAAAAATTAAAAGTGCAATGTGCCCATGATACAACAAAAGCAATCATTCATCTACGCCAAGAAGCGCCACCGCAAAAACTAACTTCCACATATCTCCAATATATTCATCACACCCTATTTAAAAATACTTTTGAATGGGCCGGACAAACACGCGAAAAACCATTTACATTTGAAGATGGTACCGTTGCTTATATGCCAATGATGAAAAAAGCTGGGATTTCTTTTGCCTCAGCAAAACAGATACAAGAGGGACTAGAAAATTTAGATAAAATACTTGCTGAAACGAATAGTTTAAAAGGCTTAACCCGCGAAACATTTATTGAACATGTCACTGAAATGTTGATACAGCTCAACTATACGCATCCCTTCAGAGAAGGTAATGGACGCACACAACGAATGTTTTTTGAAAAACTTGGGCAAGTTGCTGGCCACACACTCGACTTTTCTCTTGTAACAGAAAAACGCATGAATCTTGCCAGCATTGCATCGCTAAAACATAACGATAAGGAAGAGATGAAACATCTGCTTGAAGATATCTCAAATCCAGAAAAAATACTTATTTTAAAAGAATTCATGGACAATATGAAACATATCGGATTTGAGAGTCTTCATAATCATCTTATTATAACAGCAAAAGAAGGTCATACCTATAAAGGCTTCTACAGAGGCAGTGGACCCAATGGCTTCATGCTTGATGCCAACGGGATTTTCATCTTGGGAAATAAAAAAGATCTCACCCCAGAGCAAATACAGACATTAAAAATCGGTGACGCCCTCTCCTTTACAGCACCAAAAATTCAAAACCAGCAAGAAGTGCTTATCCCCGCACAAACAATAGCCCCCCTTACCAGCAATGAAATTGCCACAAGGATAAAAAACAACGCATCCATTCAAGCAAGAAGAAAAGAAATCGAAACTTTGTGCCAAATCATTTATGGCAATCGTCATATTTTGCAGGAAAGAATTGAGGTGATCCATGAAAATCATACTGAAGGAGAACAGCTCACCTATCAAATTACCACCTCTCCCCAATCTATTTCTAAGCTTTCTGGTAGCAATGTATTTGGCATAAAAAACAACGCGCGTGCCCATGCTGAAGCAAATATTTTGCCCCTCTGTAGAGCCATTGATCGTTATATCAATATTTTTAAACAAACAGAAAGAGACATTCTCCATACCCATCATGAAAAACAAAGGCGGTGTGAACAGTCGGTAAAAATTCCTGAGGCTTGGATGAAAAATCTCTTTTCCTTGTCAAAAGCACAACAGCAAGAAACTTTATCAAACTCTCCTGAATTAAGGGGGGAGATAAGGACTTATATCAAAAAAATCAATGAGCGCTTATCCTCAAGCGAGCATGAAGCTATAAAGGAAAATAATCCTGAAAAACTTGCGAAGAGTCTTGGTACATCAACCGTTAAAGCAAAAGAGATTATGGAAATAATCAAGCAGATAAAAGAGATAGAACAGCATATACAACCCATGTATTTTTATAACCATAAATTCGATGAGCGCTTAGCACCAAACCAGTATCAATCTATCCAGCATCAATCTATAAAGAAAAATAATGAAAAAAAATGTTCCAACACTCTCGATAAAGAATCAATTAAAGTGCAAAAAATGACAGAAAACGTCAATCAGAGTCCTAAAAGACAAGAAAATATTCAACCTCACAAAACAGAGCACGCAAAAGCGATGGCAATGAATATCTAAAGGGTCCATAAACTTTAACTTTTTTGCCCTCTCTGGTAAAAATGATAGCCTTTACCCCCCCCTGCCTTCATCGGCAAATCAATCGACCTCAACGAGAATGGAAACCATGAGAGAGCAATTTTATCTTATTTTCTCAGATGTTATCCTCATCAACTGTGAAAAGAAACCTGAACAGGAAAAATAAAAGGATCAATCATTTTTGAAAATGATAATGAATCACTTTCATTACCTGTCGTGCTAAAAACAGACAAAATGCTGTTGAAAGATCACGTCTTCCTATCCTTTTGTTTATGTAATCTCTAAAACGAAAAGGCAGCCAAATTTGGAGAGAACATAAAGCCGTAAAAGTGAAAACCAATCACCAGCTTTACCATCACCTTTTAGCTCAACCTTACGACTTTTTAAAACATCTAAAGCGCTGTTTTTTAAATAATGGAAATTGCACATTGTTTCATGCTTTTATTTTATTTGCGTTCTTTAAATAGGGTCATGCCCCTCACGTAAAACAGTAAGGTATTGGGTTGCATTATTCACGACATCAAAACATAAAGAGAAATTATCATTATATATCCTTATATGTCTCTTAAAACTGTTATGATATTTCTCCCATATTTCAGTTTGAAAAAGAAATTTTAATTATTTTATGGCAACAATAAAAATTTTAATGCAACAGTAAACAAGGAGCATAAAAAAGTCTTCAAGCACCATTGTTGACAGAGAGATAAACACCGTCGTAAAACGCTTTCCAAAAGTATCCTTGATTAGGATAGAGATCAGATTTTTACGATTTAAAACGGTTTATTTCTCCTGTCATCGCTTCTCTTTTACAACAAAGTTGATATATCTTTATGACATTGATTAAAAAAATTGCAACAGTTGCTTCCGGAACCCTTATGAGCCGTATTTTTGGCTTCGTACGCGAAATGCTTATGGCAGCAGCCCTAGGGACAGGTCCTGTTTCTGATGCCTTTAACGCTGCTTTTCGTTTTCCCAACACATTTCGTCGTTTTTTTGCTGAAGGTGCCTTTAACGCTGCTTTCATTCCTCTTTTTGCAAAAAAAATCACTGAAGAAGGTCACGAAACGGCATGCAAATTTGCAGAAGAAGTCTTTGGCGTTCTCTTTTCGCTGCTCTTACTGTTAACGATTGCGATGGAACTGAGTATGCCTTTTTTGGTACGAACCATTATTGCCCCAGGTTTTACCGAAGATGCAACAAAATTTAACGCTACCATTCACTTTACTGCAATCATGTTTCCCTATTTAACCTGCATGTCGCTTGCTGCCATGATGGGGGGCATGCTTAATGCTCTGCGACGCTATTTTATTGCCGCCATTGCCCCACTCTTTTTAAACATTATTCTGATTGGTGTGCTTGCCTATGCTTGGATCTATAAACTTGACGCTTGGCATATCGGCTTAAATCTCTCTTGGGGTGTATTAGCAGCAGGGCTTCTTCAACTCACCTTAATTGCCCTTGCTTTGCGTCAAAGTGGAATGAAAATTTCCTTCCGCCAGCCCCATTTAAGTCCTAATGTTCGCAAGCTATTAACTCTAGCATTCCCAGCAGCCATTACGGGTGGCATCACACAAATCAATTTGCTCATTAATACCAACATTGCTTCTAGTCAATCGGGTGCTGTCTCTTCTTTGATGTATGCTGATCGTCTTTATCAATTGCCTTTAGGCGTAATCGCCATTGCCGTTGCAACCGTTCTTTTACCAGAATTAACACGTGCTTTGCGGAGCAAAAAGCATAAAGAAACCCACCATTTACAAAATCGCTCTATTGAATTAACATTGTTGTTAACACTTCCAGCATCCATTGCTTTTTTGCTGCTCTCCACTCCCATTGTCAGTTTGCTCTTTGAGCGAGGACAATTTACCAGTCAATCAACACACCATGTTGCACAATTACTAGAACTTTATGGATTAGGACTTCCAGCTTTTGTTCTTATTAAGGTCTTTATTCCTAATTTTTTTGCCCATGAAGATACCAAAACACCGATGATTTTTACAGGTATTTGCGTTTTCATCAATATCAGTCTCGCCTTAACATTATTTCCTATTCTATCTGCACGAGGCATTGTTATTGCTGAAATTACCTCTGGATGGGCCAACACACTGTTGCTGTGGAGTGTCCTTATCAAACGCGGTTATTGGAAATACGACTTCCAACTGATAAAGCGAATATTATGTCTCATGATGGCAACTCTTTTGAGTGCACTAGCCCTCTATTACGGATTGAATGTGTTTGGTTTTTTGTCTTTTCCTTTATCCTCACAAGCATCATTTTTCTTGCGCGCGATCACCTTAGCTGGGATCATGATTGGCATATTTTTGATCTATTTTAGTGCCTATTTTTTATTCAACACCCGTTCCTTTTTTCACACGCTTAAAAATTTGAAAAAACGCTCATAATATCTATACTTTGTCAAAAAAAATAAAATGAATAACCTTAATTGAAGAAAGAGCACTCCTATGGATACCTTCACACCACTTGTCTTTTCCGGCGTACAACCGAGTGGTCATTTACATCTTGGCAATTATCTTGGAGCCATTCAGCGTTGGGTTGAACTGCAAAACTCTCATCACTGCCTCTATTGTGTTGTGGATATGCATGCGCTCACAGTCAACCCAGATCCCCTTACTTTACGCGAATCCACCAAAACAGTGACAGCAGCCTTTTTAGCCTCCGGTATTGATCCTCAAAAACACATTATTTTTAACCAATCACGTGTTTTTCAACATGCTGAACTCGCCTGGATTTTTAATTGTGTTGCCCGTATTGGCTGGCTTCAACGCATGACACAATTTAAAGATAAAGCAGGAAAAGATCGCGAAAAAGCATCCCTAGGGCTTTTTGCCTATCCCACTTTGATGGCCGCTGATATTTTAGTCTATCGTGCAACGCATGTTCCAGTAGGCGAAGATCAAAAACAGCATGTTGAACTCACACGCGATATTGCACAAAAATTTAACAACGACTATGCACAGCGTATTGCCGAATTAAATTTTGGTATCTCTATGCAAACAGATGAAGAAAAAAGACAAGGCTTTTTTCCCCTCCCAGAGGCGCTTATTGGAACAACAGCCACACGCGTTATGTCTTTGCGCGATGGGACGAAAAAAATGTCAAAATCAGATCCTTCAGATTTTTCACGCATTAATTTGACCGATGATGCTGATCTTATCGCAAAAAAAATACGCAAAGCCAAAACGGATTCGGCTCCTCTTCCCGATACCCTCACCGCTTTAAAAGAACGACCAGAAGTGGACAACCTGCTTGGTATTTATGCTGCCTTTGCCAAAGTTAGCAAAGAAAAGATTCTTTTAGAATTTTCTGGTCAACAATTTTCGCATTTTAAAACAGCTCTAGCCGACCTTGTTGTCCATAAGCTTGCCCCTATAACAGAAGAATTACGTCGACTTCATCAAGAAAGTGATTATATCGACTCTGTTTTGCATGATGGCGCTAAACGTGCTAGTATGCTCGCAGAAGAAAATATGAAAAAAATTCGTGAAATTATTGGATTTTTGCACGATACATAAAAATAATAAAACTAAAAACTGTAGAGAGCAAAAAAATCGTTTGTACAAAATAGAGAAAGTGCATGATTTCCAAACCCAAAAATCCGAAAAAAGAACCAAAGAAAAAAAACTTAGTCATTATCGATGAAACACCAGAGTGTCGGCGTGCCGTTGCGTTTGCCGCACAACATGCCCAAAACACCAGTAGAACATTGGTATTACTTTGTGTCGTTGATAGTGTAGAATTTCAACATTTTCTGGGTGTAAACAACGTTATGCGCACAGAATCAAAGCAAAGTGCTCATAAAATATTAGGAGACATTGCCAGTGAAGTCCGCACCACCCATGCGCTTGAAACAGAAATAGTGGTGCGTGAAGGAAAAAAAATTGATGAGATTTCCAAACTGATCGACGAAGATAAAAGGATTGCACTAATTGTTTTAGCAGCCAGTGGACATACAGAAGGACCAGGACCCCTTGTTCAATTAATCGGGAATAAAGGAACAGCTTTTTCAATCCCTGTCATTGTTATTCCTAGCAATCTTGCCGATGAAGATATTAGATCTATTGCCTAAAAAATATAATATTCTACAATGTAAGATCTTCCCAATCCTTCATTATAAAAGGAGAATCTATGTTTATTCAAACTGAAACCACCCCAAACCCTGCAACTCTTAAATTCTTGCCAGGACGCGTGGTTCTTTCTGAGGGCGTATTAGAATTTCGTGACCCTGAAGAAGCAGCTAAAAACTCACCTTTGGCGGCTAAACTGTTTAATATTCCCAATATCAATGGTGTTTTTTTAGGCTATGATTTTATCACCGTAAGCAAAAAAGAAGGGGAATGGCAACATCTCAAGCCCGTCATTTTAGGCACAATCATGGAACATTTTCTATCCAATGAGCCAGTGATCACCACCAACGCTACAACACAAGCACAAACCCATGCCCTTAACGAAGAATTTTATGACGAAAAAGATGCTGATATTGTCTTAACCATTAAAGATCTGCTTGAAACGCGTATCCGCCCAGCGGTTGCCAATGATGGTGGAGACATTACTTTTCGCGGATTTGAAAATGGTATTGTTTATCTCAATATGCGGGGCTCCTGCGCTGGATGTCCCTCTTCAACGGCAACTCTCAAACATGGTATTGAAAACCTTTTACGTCATTTTATCCCTGAAGTTTTAGGCGTTGAAGCCATGCCACAATAAATATTGACCTCAATAGATAAAATAACCACACCGATTGCCCCTCTTCAACAGCGCTCAAACATGGAATGTAAAGATCTTACGTCATTTTATTCCTGAAATTTTAGAAGTAAGCTATGCAGCCATAAAGATAGAGTACTGTTAAAAAAATCTGTCCAATAATGATACCTTCACTCACCTTTCACCTCCACATATGCCTTAAAAAGATTTCAAAGCCCCCTTTAAGAAGCATAAGTTATTTCAACAAACCAATCGTACACAGAAGTACAATGCATGGGTGTGCACTTTAAATTTATTTTGTTTTATAATCTTGTCATGCAATTTTAACGAGGAAAACACGACCTCGTTACAAAAAAAGAAAACTCAAAAAAGAAAACATTGTAAGATAGAGTGCTCATTTGCTCTATCTTTCTCAGTGCTTCCAACGACAAATCACGCAAAATACTCCTTGTAGCAAGCCGGCACCATCATCATATCTGCCAGCCCCTAATGATGCGACAGCTCTTTCATTAAGACGATTCATAAGAGTCATTTTAATCCTTTCTTTCCTCATTTTTACCCACACACCAGCCCCGCTTGTGGTGTGCAAGCAAGTGATTTTAATTGATTCAACATGAAACAGATTTGAAATGAGAGAATCCCACGTTATTCGGGGTTCTAATTCAATATGAATAACGCTAATTTACTATTATAAATCAATATGTTGTTTCAGCCACTCGACAAAGATCACATTTTGCAACTTGCAATGAGAACTCTGACATTCTTCTTATTTCAATTCTGTTTTTATTGCATCAATCAAAATCGTCCGCTTACACAGCACAAACTGGATAATAACAAAAACTATTTTTAATAGCTCTTATGTACACTTTTATAAGAGACTGTTGCAGTACTAAGAGCTGGAAAATGCATGGCAATAAGACCTTATCAAGATCATAGCGTCCTTTTTCCATTCTTAAAATCAAGAATTCCCCCCCTATCATTTTCAATCTCATTTCCATAAACATGACGCAAAAATATAACTACCTGTAAAAAATAAATACATTGAAGCCAGATCTATTATGGTTGTTTGAAAAATTATCTGATACAAAAAATGAGAATATTTTTTCAATTCAGCAGGAATAAGTTTGTCTACTTTACGGTATTGTTCTTCTCATAAAGCGCATACTTTTATTGTTGCTTGTGAGTCAACATCCAGTCCCCCATACCGCATATTAAAAGAAAAAGACAGAGTCGCTATTTCTCTGCGATACATGGCTTTGCAATAAAGGAAAACATATTGCTTCTATCTGATTGGTGTAATCTATGAAACAAGAAAAGAAGCCACTGGAGGAAAATATGCCCAATTAGAGAAGAATGTAAAAATAGAAAACCAACGAAATCCAAAAACAATTGCAAGAGGACAAATGCTTAAACTTTTTTCACAAACTCCGACTTTAAACTCATCTGACCAATCCCTGGAATTTTGCAATCAATATTATGATCTCCATCCACCAAGCGAATATTCTTTACCTTAGTACCACCTTTTAAAACAGATGAAGCGCCTTTTACTTTCAGATCTTTTATCACCATAACGGTATCTCCGTTTGTTAAAATCTGACCATTGGCATCATAAACAGTATTGACAAGAATCGTATCATCGTTTTTTTGCGGCCATTCATGTGCGCATTCAGGACACACAAAATTTTCACCATCTTCATAAGTATAAAGACAATCACAACGAGGACATTTGGGATATTGGGTCATAAATTCCCCTTTTAAAAGAAAAATCATTCATTATGACTGGTCATAAAGCAAGAAGTGCTTATTGTCCATTATTTTAGAAAAACATTTCCCTTTGTTTCAATCCTCATCTGCCAACTGTGTTCATGAATGCTATCATCACACACCATACATGAGTTTATAAAAATGATTGATCATTATATAACTTAAATGAGCCCCCGCATATCATAAAATTTACTCACTTCATTCTCTCTAATAAATTAATCAAAATCATTTTCTTACACATCAGCAATACAATTAACGAATGAATAAAAAACAATTAGAAAAGGAACATCTCTGAATAAAAACGCTTCCAAAGAGCTAAAAACTGAGAAACAAGAAAATGATAGCCTCAACTTGACCTTTTATTTAAGTAAAGCATTCATAATGTTAGAGAACAAACTAATTTATGATCATAGTTAATGGTTTTGTATATTGAATGAGAGCCGATAAATAAGCTGAGATTCTCTCAACCCCTTTTACATTGAAACAACCAAAGCCTTTTGTTTGCATGTTACAAGTAGGAAAATCCGTGTAAAACGATTATCCAAAATACTAAACACTCTCAAATATAAGAGCCAACATTGAAAGCGGGCAAAGTGAATGATGGTGCCGTCTTACTCTCTCATAAGCGTAAAAATGATGCTGCTCAATGGATGGCCGGTTATCCCTTTCAAAGCAACACGCATAAGATGCGTTTTTAGCGTCTTGAGAGAGAAGCTTCTTTAAAACAAACATATGAAATGTGCAACAATGATCGTATTTTGTTTTGTATGAGAAACATTCCCCTATTAAACAAAAATTTCTATCAAGCCATTGAGCAAACCCATTGGACATAAATGCTCCGATTATGCTCGATTATAATTTCCTACAGCATTTAGTTTTAAGAATCCGGCAGTTTTAGGAATCCGATTGATATGTAAGAGAGGAAAAAACAATTCTCGCCTAAAAATAGAGTTAAGCTCTGGCTTATGGCACATAAAATCACGCCCCTAAAATCACATCCATGTGATCAATCATCATACCTTTACAAAAAAACATTCCAATGATCTTAGGTGATAATATCAGGACGATCTCGCCCCAATGCTTGTTGTATGTTTAACAGTTTTAGTGCCACCTGTTGCAAAGGTTGGAGAACTTCTTGCGGATTAAAATTGTGTTTGCGCGGATCACTTTCATACTGTTCCAAATAAAGTCGTAAAGTAGCACCTAGCGTCCCTGTTCCCGACAAACGAACCACCAACCGTGCTCCATTCTCGAAAAAAATACGTATACCTTGCCGCGTGCTAACGCTCTGATCAACAGGATCATGATATGTAAAATCATCTGCTTTTTTGACGAAAAATCCAGCAATTTCAGTTCCTGCATGTGGTAAGTGCGCACGCAAATACTCTAGTAATGCCAAAGCTTTATCTGCTTCGACTTCTTCATAATCATGCCGTAACGTGTAAAAACGCCCATAGGTGGACCAATGCTGTTGAACAATCTGTGCGACAGTTTTTTCTGTTACCGCTAAAAGATTTAACCAAAATAGGACAGCCCATAAACCATCTTTTTCGCGGATGTGATGAGAGCCCGTTCCAAAGCTTTCTTCACCACAAAAGGTTACTTTCCCCGCATCCAAAAGGGTTCCAAAAAACTTCCATCCCGTTGGCGTTTCAAAAAAGTTTAATCCGTGTTTTTCCGCAACTAAATCAGCAGCACGCCCCGTTGGCATAGAACGCGCTATCCCTACAACACCTTTTCGATATCCTTTAATAAGGTGTGCATGTTCAGCCATAATAGCCAAAGAATCCGAAGGCGAGACAAATTGTTGACGACCAATAATGAGGTTACGATCTCCATCACCATCAGAGGCTGCGCCAAGATCTGGTCCTTGCTCTGACATCAATAAATCATAAAGAGCCTTGGCATAAACCAAATTGGGATCTGGATGACCGCCTCCAAAATCTGGCAAAGGAATACCATTAACCACTGTCCCTTCAGAAAATCCTAAGCATTTTTCAAAAATTTCATGAGCATAAGGCCCTGTTACCGCATGCATGGCATCAAACCGTAAAGTAAGACCTCGAGCAACGGCCTTAGCAATACAGTCAAAATCAAAAAGCTCTTGCATCAAAGCAACATAATCAGCGACAGGATCGATAATATCAATCCGCATGGCTCCCATAAAGACCGTACCTTGCCTATCTAAATCAATATCTGGTGCTTCAAGAATTTTATAAAAGGAAAGACGTTGCGATGTTGCAAAAATAGCATCACATAAAGAATTAGGAGCCGGTCCACCATTGGAAACATTGTATTTGATACCACAATCTCCCTCTGGACCACCAGGATTATGGCTTGCAGAAAGAATAAGTCCACCATGGGCATGAGTTTTACGAATAAGATGCGAAACAGCAGGTGTAGAAAGAATACCGCCCCTTCCCATTTTAACACAAAAAACACCATGCGCCGCCGCCATCTTCAACACAATCTGAAGAAGAGTACGATTAAAAGTGCGCCCATCCCCCCCAAGAATCAACATTTTTCCTTCAAGAGGCCCAATGTTATCAAAAAGAGACTGTATAAAGTTTTCTACATAATGGGGTTGTTGAAAAACAGACACTTTTTTGCGCAAACCAGACGTTCCCGGTTTTTGCCCCTCAAAAGCCGTGGTTAAAACTGTCTTTATGGTCATATCAATACCTTTATATGATTTCCTATAATTTTAAGGTGAAGAGTATCCAAAGTCGACCATTAATTCTACTTGACGGAAGTGTGAAATATTTGCACACTCGTTAGAAGTAAGAATTTTTAAAGAAGCCCTTTTGTTTAAAACGCTTTTTGCCATATGTTTTTAAATACGAAGGCTGTTTTAAAACAAAATTTTCGTAAAAGAATACAGGAGCATCATGATGATGAAAAAAACAGTTCCCAATGTAACATTCCACACACGCGTACGCGATGAATCAATGGCTGGAGACAATCCTTATCGGTGGCAAGAAGTTAACAGCGATGCTTACTTTAAAGGAAAGCGTGTTATTCTTTTTTCTCTTCCTGGAGCTTTTACCCCTACTTGCTCAACCTTTCAGCTGCCTGATTTTGAAAAACTCTATGATGAATTTAAACAAGCGGGTATTGATGAAATTTATTGCCTTTCCGTCAATGATGCTTTTGTCATGAATGCTTGGGGAAAAGCACAAAATATCAAAAACGTGAAATTAATTCCCGATGGCTCTGGTGAATTCACACGCAAAATGGGTATGCTGGTTGCAAAAGACAATGTTGGTTTCGGCATGCGATCATGGCGCTATGCAGCTGTTATTAATGATGGTGTGATTGAACAATGGTTCGAAGAAGCAGGTTTTTCAGATAATTGTGCAACAGATCCTTATGAAGTTTCTTCACCACAACATGTTTTAGAAGCCTTGAAAAGCTAATTCCCCCAATCGTCTATTTAAACAAAATTTTACGACACAAATTTCCTGAGGAGGAAGATTGTGTCGTTTACTTTTTACAACATCTATTCGTGAAAACAGACACGATAAGTTGATTGTGCGCCTTCTGTGAGAAAATATTACAGCAATAATTTTTTCAATAAATATTTCACGCTTTAACGGCTTTGAAAAAGTTTGAAAAATTGCTGATGAAAAATCTGGACCCGTTGTGGAGCTAAAAAATCAAAGAGTTAAAAGCTGTTGCACGCTATCAAAAAATGGGGATGCAATTGCCAAATGCGCAAATTCATGCAAAACTCTCTCAGAAACATCAAGGACTAACGTATTGATGAAATATGCAAGATCAATGCTAAATTTCTCATACTGAGAAAAACTTTGTATCGAACAATACTTTGATTTATAAAGATAATTTATAATTTTGCATATTGAATGAGAGGAGCCGAATATCATAAGATTGTTTTATTTTATCCCTTCTTATATTGAATCCCTTAAAACTATTTTCTTGCTCATTAGCAAGTGGGATTGGCATATGAATAAACGATTAAAAAGAGTAAAAATACCTCTCGTAAACGCGCCAAAATACAAGAGCTATGAACATCATTACTGCAAAGTTTACAAAAGTATCAAGAAAGAAAATACAGATCAAACATTTGTTTGAAGAGGTGCACAATTCAAATTAACTTATGTCTCATAAAAAGAAGAAAATATGGCATAAAAACTGCTCTGCATAAAGAACCATTCATGGAGAATATTAAATCAAAACAGATCCCGCAAACATTCCAATTCACATACCATAAACAGACTCATTGCTGTTCTCATAGCCATTTATTCTAAGCTTTTATTTTTCTCTAAGAGAAAAACGGTTAAAGGAGTTGTTTATTCGGGTATTCTACCGTAAAGTGTGCTTCTATCTCTTCCTCTTCATCGAACTCAAAATCTTCATCACATTCAGGAAGACCAAAAATATCTGGATTGATGAAATAACAATCTTTTTTTGTCCCCTTCGCTACAATTTTATTCTTTTCTAATTCTTTGATACCTTCTTTAAAACTTTCAAAATTAAGATATTCTGGTTCTTGAATTGAAAGATCGCAAGTCAAAAATTCCTCAAGAATATCATGATCCAATGTTATCTGATCAAACCATAAATCCACATCATCCCCCTCATCTAACATTTTCCCTATCTGCCACAACATCACAAAAAATGCTTTCATACCACTAAATGATAGCCCAAAAATCATACGCCGACATGACGAGGCGCCTGAAAAGGTAATTTGCGGAAGATCTTCAAATCCGAAATTTGAAGGAGGAAGTTTAAATGACTTTCCAATATTCTCAGGTCTTTCAAGAATAAAGGGATTTCGTTCATAGAGCAGAGTAAAATCATATTGGACCATTTTCATTTCTCCATTAAAGAGTTGATTTTATGAAATAATACATATTATCAGTCAGTTACCATTATGGCAGCTTACAATTCATCCAAACATGCTCCTGTAAAAAATTGTTCGATTTAAGTCATTCCATTGTTTTTTGAAGCTTAAAAAGTCTTTTAGGATAAAACGCTCTAGTTCTCCCTCCTTTTGCAATAAGACTAGATTTTGTAATGTCCAAGAAGAGAACATCAAAGGATTTGATGCTCATAGATGAGAATTCAAAGATGAAGCCAATATGAACTTGTCAATATTTTTATAAACTTTTGCAGAAGCGTTACGTAAAACCCTTTAATTTTCTCAGAGTTTTTTCTTCGTTAAAATTTTTTTGCTCATCTTAACGCATTATCATTGCATCCTCAGAAGGGCACATTTTATAGCAAATAGCGCTTATTTACCTCTTTAAAAATCTCTCTTTTATTCCGCACGCACTCCAAAAACTCGATTTTGAACGCGTGCGTCAGCACGTGTAAACGAGCAAAGTACAAATTTAAAAAATTGAGTTTCAAATTTCCAAAATATTTCGAACAATCACTTGTATAAAGACTTTTACCATTATCATTTTTGGGCTGCTAAAATATCCTGTACCGTTTTGACCAATTGATCTTCATCAACCGTCACTTGTGCTGGTCGACTTTCACGCCATGTTTGATTATCCTTAATTTCATGAGATAACCGCGCCCCTTCAATCAAATCTTTGATCTGTATTTTTCCACTCTCACGTTCTTGTGAGCCTTGGATAACCACACAAGGCGCTTGGCGTCGATCTGCATATTTCATCTGCGCTTTTATCCCCGATGCCCCCAAATAGAGCTCAGCACGAATTCCGGCACCACGCAACTGCATCACCATTTTTTGATAACCAGCAACCGCCTCTGGCTCTTTATCCATCATCAGCACAACAACCGGCCCTGTTGACTCTTTCATAGGCAACTTTCCAAGATTTTGCAAAGCAGCGATCAAGCGTGAGACCCCGATTGAAAAACCTGTTGCTGGAATGTTTTCACCACGAAAGCGTGCCACCAATCCATCATAGCGCCCACCACCACCAACGGAGCCAAAAACAACTTTCTGCCCATCATCATTGAAAACATCAAAAAGCAACGTAGCCTCAAAAACAGGACCTGTATAATAATCCAGTCCACGCACCACCGATGGATCAATCTTGATACGATTCTGAATGCCATTTGCGACAAAAATTGCTTGCATTTCCTCAAGCTCACGAATTCCCTCACGCCCTTGAACATGATCACCAACCACTTCTTTAAGAACCTCAAGCGTTTCTTCTGCTGTTTCAGCTCCAGCAACAGTTAAGGTAAGAATACACTCAATCTCTTTATCCTTAAGCTCCGCCCCTTTTGTAAAGTCACCACTTTCATCCAAACGCCCTTTTCCCAAAAGCAAACGCACCCCTTCAGAACCAAATTTATCCAGTTTATCAATTGCTCTTAAGACAGTTAAGCGCTTTTCAGCCTGCTCATTTCCCCCCAAACCAATTTTCTCTAAAACGCAATCGAGAATTTTTCTGTTGTTCAGACGAATGGCATATTCATGATGCTGAAACCCTAGTTTTTCCAAACTATCGGCTGCCATCATGCAAATTTCGGCATCAGCTGCAACCGTTGGTGTTCCAACAATATCCGCATCAAACTGCATAAATTGCCGAAACCGCCCTGGACCTGGTTTTTCATTGCGAAAAACAAAGCCAAGACGATAACTGCGATAAGGCTTTGGCAAAACTTCAAAATTCTCGGCAAAATAACGAGCAAGAGGCGCGGTAAGATCATAGCGCAAAGACATCCATTGCTCATCATCATCTTGTAGCGAAAAAACGCCCGCATTTGGACGATCTGAATCCGGTAAAAACTTACCCAGCACATCTGTATATTCAAAAATTGGAGTTTCTAGTGCTTCAAAACCGTAAAGTTCATAGACTTCACGAATTTGCGCAATCATTGTTTCAGTTGCATACAACTGTGCACTTGTACGATCCACAAAACCACGGGGTAAACGGGCTTTGGTTTTTTCTTGTTTTGATGACATGTTTTTCTCTAACAACAATATATATTCACCGATAACGTGTGTCTATCTTATAGAAACAAACGCTGCAATAACTTTATCAACTGGAAACTGGTAACAATATGCATAAGCTTTTGCTTTTGAAGGATGTAAACCCTTACCCTTAAGGCAATCTACTGAAAATATTTGTACTTTCAATAGGAACATAGCCTCCCGCTCAACATGAAATGCCCGCTTAACATTCAATGAAAAGACATCCGCGCTTTTTGAATGAAACCACAAAGCAACTGTTGATTCTGGATAAATCGGAAACATCCCCCTCAAAAGCCCTCCCTCTCAAAATTCTTCAGATTTATTACAGATGCAAAAATCCTCAAGACATCAGTGTGCTTTGCGCTTGTTCTGCAAAATGATTGATAACATTTTTTAAATCAACAATATTTCGTCCAGCATCTGTAATAGAGCGTGATACAGAGGGAATAACATTCTGCCAAAGTCTTTGTGGAAATTGATTTGCTAATTGTGTCATTGTTCCACCTTGGGCGCCAATACCCGGAACGAGAAACAGACTATTGTTTAACTGCTCGATTGTGTCTTTTGATTCAGATCCTAATGTCGCTCCTATAACCGCACCTATGGGACCAATATTATGATGGAGAACCGGAGACTGAGAATTATAATCACAAATACACTGTGCTAGATGAAGAGAGAGTGTCTGATCACCAATAAGCGCATTTCGTATTTGTTTCCCCTCTGGATTAGAAGACTGAACAACCACAAAAACTCCTGCTCCTGTTTCTTCTGCAACCTTTATCAGAGGAAGAAGAGCATCAAAACCCAAAAAAGGATTAACTGTGATGGCATCAGCTTTGAACGCACTGCTTGGACCCAGCCAAGCTTTACCATAGGCTTCAGCAGTAGAGCCAATATCTCCCCTCTTTACATCCGCCAGAACCAATATGCCTTGTTCGTGTGCATTTTCAATCAGTTCTTTGAGAGCTTGAAGACCTTCCACACCATATAATTCAAAAAATGCGACTTGCGGCTTTATAATCCCCACTTTACCCACAACCGCTGTTAAGAGGATATCACAAAAATCTTTTAGACCTTTATAATCAAAGCTTAGTTTCCACGATTGCAAAACTTTATGGCTCGGATCAAAGCCAATACAAAGAGGTCCATAGATTTCACGATTTTTAAAAAAAGTTGAACGAAACATTTTATATCCTAACAAGGTCTCTCTTTAAACTTTTTGATACAATCAAAAAGAAAACCATTTGTCAAAAGAATACAATAGCGAAAACACAAAGAAAGAGCTCTCTATACAAAATGTGCTTTTATTTATGAAACATAAATATATTCCCATTCGTAACGCTTATCATATGTTTATCGACCAAGACGTTGTCATGAGATAAAAATTCAAATTTATGAAAGAATATAAACAAAAAAGCATCCATATTATTATGACCTCATAAAGCCCTATAGGCGTACCTTGTCGTTTTCACACCCTTTTTTATGATCAACAAAAACTCTCTATGAACACGTTTTAAACAAAAGTTTCAAAAGAAAATGCCCCACCATGATGATCTCGATCTTAACTTTAGATCTTTTCTATTCCTTTTTAGCGGCTCTTTATCCCTTTTGGAACATAATTTGCAAAAAGGCATTGTATCTCCAGCATATTCAAGGAGATAAAACATGGAAACTCGCATTCCTGAAAACACACCATTTGAGACGAATTTTCTAGGAGAAACATCTCTAGAAGAAAAATATTCACTCTTTCACACACCCATTTCATGGTCCGCAATCTTTGCGGGACTGGTGACAGCTCTTGCCACCTCAATCTGCCTCTCTTTTCTGGTCGCAGCTTTAGGCTTAAGCCAAATGGATTTCACTTCTTCAACCCCATTTGAAGGCTCTTTCCTCTCCTTTGGCGTGGGCTCTGTT
>NZ_JBHINS010000036.1:452-1197 GCF_042195095.1 Bartonella sp. CL435QHHD | reverse complement strand
GCGTCGCTACAAACGCACCTTTAGCCTTATCCCACAACAACGCATCAGCCTGAGCAGTGCTAATTTCATTGGTAATCTCTTCGGTAATTTCATCCTTAACATGATCAATTTTATCTTTAACATTCTCGAATGAGTCACCAACACCAGCAAACGCTGAAGCCACATCGTTATAACTTGAGGTAGTAACACTGCCATCAGATGAAAACTTTTTAACCGTGAATGTAGGCGCACTCCAAGTTCCATTCTCATATTTAGCTTTACCACCTAAAGACTTCGCAACACCGCTCCCTAGAGCATATAGCTGGTTACCCGCTACAGCATCACTTGAGTCTTTAGTTATAGACCCATTGGTAAGCGATGTTATCTTGCTGCTTGTATTCTCTTCACCATGCGTCGCTACAAACGCACCTTTAGCCTTATCCCACAACAACGCATCAGCCTGAGCAGTGCTAATTTCATTGGTAATCTCTTTATGTAAATCCGTGAAAGAAGTGCCTACACCGGCAAACGCTGAAGCCACATCTGTATAGCTCTCCTCACTCTCAGTACCATCAGATTTTACTGTTTTAACCGTGAACTTAGGTTTGCTCCAGTGGCCATCCTCATACTTAGCACCACCACCTAAAGACTTCGCAACATCGCCACCCAATTTATAAAGCTGGTTACCCGTTACGGCATCCGTTGAGGTTCCACTAATGTCTCCATTTTTAAGAGACGTAATCTTACTGTTCTCTTTACTGTCCCC
>NZ_JBHINS010000036.1:0-326 GCF_042195095.1 Bartonella sp. CL435QHHD | reverse complement strand
AAGGAATCACTCTTTGCTTCAGCAATATCTTTGCTAATTTCATCCTTAATATTCGTGATAGAATTATTCACATTCGCGAAAGAAGTTCCTACACCAGCAAACGCTGTTGCTACATCATGATACTCTTTATCTTCTGTTTTGCCATCTTCTTTCACGCTCTTAACTGTGAATGTAGGCGCACTCCAAGTTCCATTCTCATACTTAGCATTACCACCTAAAGATTTTGCAACACTGCTCCCTAGAGCATGAAGCTGGTTACCCGCTACAGCATCACTTGAGGCTCCACTAATGTCTCCATTTTTAAGAGACGTAATCTTGCTGTTCTC
>NZ_JBHINS010000027.1:0-113951 GCF_042195095.1 Bartonella sp. CL435QHHD | reverse complement strand
ACAAGAGGATTTAGAAGCATTCAAAACATTATTAGAGATGATTAGCGAAGCGCAAAGAAAAGAAAATGCTACTGTTGTAGAGAAATGTTAGAAAATCCTATTCCCTAACTTTTATTTACGCGTCCCTCACTTAAAAAAACATATGAAGAATCAACAGCTTAATAGGAATATAAAGCTATATGGTGGGCGATGAGAGACTCGAACTCCCGACATCCTCGGTGTAAACGAGGCGCTCTACCAGCTGAGCTAATCGCCCAATGCAATGATCAGCAATTGAATGGAGACTCTTTAAGGAAAAATTTTTCTAAACGCAAGAATAAAGATGGTATTTGATAATTTTTTTTAAAAATGCATAATCCTTCTTGACATAAACGCGTGAACCCCTTACACGACCGCTTGTACCAAATTAAATTGGTTCGAAAAAAATGCGCGGGTGTAGCTCAGTTGGTTAGAGTGCTGGCCTGTCACGCCGGAGGTCGCGGGTTCGAGCCCCGTCACTCGCGCCATTTCTTGATTCCTTATGAAATTTCCTTTTTTTAAGTATCCATATGCTATAAGTGAGGTGGTGGAGTATTTGATTGGGGGATAAATATGTTTTTTCTTTCTTTTTATATGGTTTATAAGAATAGGGCTTGCGTCTTTCTTTGCTCTGCGTTACCTATGCCGATAAGAAAAGTATCGCTCTGTATGCCTTTGAAGCAGTATGAATAGAGTTAATAGAGCGATTGTTAAATTTGTCTGTTTGGTCTCGCAATATTGAATCATTGTGTTAACTCAGGCATTTCGTTACGATGGAAGAGGGTTATGGCTTATTTATTGAGCTCTTACTTACCAGTCTTGATTTTCATTATTGTGTCAGCGGTTATTGCTGGAGTTTTGTTGATTACACCTTACATTGTAGCATATCGTTCCCCCGATCCTGAAAAGTTATCGGCTTATGAATGTGGGTTTAATTCATTTAGTGATGCACGCATGAAGTTTGATATTCGTTTCTATTTGGTATCAATTTTATTTATTATTTTTGATCTTGAAGTTGCTTTTCTTTTTCCTTGGGCTGTTTCATTCGAATCAATAGGTATGTTTGGCTTTTGGTCGATGATTGTATTTTTAGCGATTTTGACTATTGGATTTATATATGAATGGAAAAAAGGAGCTCTTGAATGGAATTAAGATCTAATAATTCAACGATTACAGCTCCAAAACCAAAAGGAATCATTGATCCAAATACTGGTGGGCTGATAGGATCTGATGATAAGTTTTTTCGTGATATCAATGCTGAATTATCAGATAAGGGTTTTTTAGTTACCTCGGCAGATGCTTTGATTACTTGGGCACGTACCGGTTCTTTAATGTGGATGAGTTTTGGTTTGGCTTGTTGTGCTATCGAAATGATGCAATGCTCAATGCCTCATTATGATAATGAGCGTTTTGGATATGCACCACGAGCTTCACCCCGCCAGTCCGATGTGATGGTGGTTGCTGGTACGCTCACAAATAAGATGGCGCCTGCTTTAAGGAAGGTTTATGATCAGATGCCTGAGCCACGTTATGTGATTTCTATGGGGTCATGTGCAAACGGTGGGGGATATTATCATTATTCCTATTCAGTAGTGCGGGGATGTGATCGTATCGTGCCTGTCGATATATATGTTCCAGGGTGTCCACCTACAGCAGAGGCATTATTATACGGCATATTGTTGTTACAGAAAAAAATCCGTCGTACCGGATCCATAGAGCGATAGAGAGTTTTCTTGTCATGGTGGATGAAACATTGGTTGAACTTGCTGCTTATTTGGAAAACAAGTTAAAAAATAAGCTTGAAGAGACTGTTCTTGCTTTTGGTGAATTGACCATTGTGGCGCGTCTTGATGCAATTATCGATGTCTTAATGTTTGTTCGAGATGATTCTCGCTGTCAATTTATTAATCTTACAGACATTAGTGGTGTGGATTATCCTTCTCGCGATAAGCGCTTTGATGTTTCTTACCAATTGTTATCTCCTCGTGAGAATTTACGCTTACGTGTAAAGGTTCGTACTGATGAAAATACTCCTGTTGCTTCAGCTTGTACGGTTTATCCTGGTGCAGAGTGGTATGAACGAGAAACGTATGATATGTATGGGATTTTATTTTCAGGACATCCGGATTTGAGACGGATTTTAACAGATTATGGGTTTGAAGGATATCCTTTACGCAAAGACTTTCCTGTGACAGGATTTGTTGAATGCCGTTATGATAATGAAGCAAAGAGGGTGATTTATGAGCCTGTTGTTTTGCGCCAAGAGATGCGTAATTTTGATTTTCTGTCTCCTTGGGAAGGAGGACAGTATACTTTGCCACGTGATGGAAAAGCAGATGAAAAAAAATAATATTGGTTTTGATAAGGCATTATATTAGAGTACTGTATTTCTTAAATAATTAAATATTTTTTAGCGTGATAGATTTTTTTGATATTTGATATGAAGTTTTTTAAAAAGCAAGGGGTTGATTGTGACTGAGGTCAATGTTCGAAACTTTAATATCAATTTTGGTCCGCAGCATCCTGCCGCGCATGGGGTTTTGCGCATGGTTCTGGAGTTGGACGGTGAAGTTGTTGAGCGTGTAGATCCACATATTGGGTTGTTGCATCGCGGTACTGAAAAATTAATGGAAACAAAGACTTATCTTCAAGCGGGTCCTTATCTGGATCGTTTGGATTATGTTGCTCCTATGAATCAGGAACATGCCTTTGTTCTTGCTATTGAAAAGTTATTAGATATTAAAGTTCCTAAAAGAGGGCAATTAATACGTGTTTTGTTTTCTGAAATTGGGCGTATTCTTAATCATTTGCTTAATGTAACGACACAGGCAATGGATGTTGGCGCTTTAACACCACCGCTTTGGGGGTTTGAGCAACGTGAAAGGTTGATGATTTTTTATGAGCGTGCCTGCGGTGCTCGTCTTCATGCAAATTATTTTCGTCCCGGTGGCGTGCATCAAGATTTACCAGAATCTTTAGTTGAAGATATTGGTGATTTTATTGATCCATTTCTTGTTTCTCTCGGAAAACTTGATGCGCTTGTGACCCCAAATCGGATTTTTAAGCAGCGTAATGTGGATATTGGCGTTGTAAGTATTGATGAAGCTTGGGCACGCGGTTTTTCTGGGGTTATGATTCGTGGAGCTGGTGTTCCGTGGGATTTGCGTAAAAGTCAGCCTTATGAATGTTACGATGAAATGGAATTCGATATTCCTGTAGGTAAAAATAGCGATTGTTATGATCGCTATCTTATTCGTATGGAAGAAATGCGTCAATCAGCGAAAATCATGCGCCAATGTGTGGAGCGTTTACTGAGTACTGAAAAAAGTGGACCGGTTTCGAGCTTGGATCGCAAAATCGTACCACCGACGCGGAGTGAAATGAAAAGCTCGATGGAAGCACTGATTCATCACTTTAAACTCTATACGGAAGGTTTTCATACACCTCCTGGAGAAGTATATGTTGCTGTGGAAGCTCCGAAGGGTGAGTTTGGTGTTTATCTTGTTTCTGATGGGACCAATAAGCCTTATCGTGTCAAGTTGCGTGCTCCTGGGTTTGCTCATCTCCAAGCTATGGATTTTTTAACCAGAGGTCATATGTTGGCAGATGCTACAGCTATTTTGGGTTCGATTGATATTGTTTTTGGGGAGGTTGATCGCTAATGTCCGTACGCCGTCTTGCAGATGATGTTTATCAGCCGGCTGAGTTTTCTTTTACAAAAGAAAATCAGATATGGGTACAAAATACCATAAAAAAATATCCTGTAGGGCGTCAGCAGTCTGCTGTAATTCCATTATTAATGCGCGCTCAAGAGCAAGATGGTTGGGTGACACGTGCTGCGATTGAGCATATTGCTCAGATTCTTTCCATGGCTTATATCCGTGTCTTAGAAGTTGCTACTTTTTATACTCAGTTTCAGCTTAAGCCTGTTGGAACAAAAGCGCATATTCAAGTTTGTGGTACAACGCCTTGTATGTTACGTGGTTCTGATGAATTGATTAAAGTTTGTCAGAAAAAAATTCATCATGAACCTTTTGCGACCAATCAGGATGGAACCTTATCATGGGAAGAGGTGGAGTGTCTTGGTGCTTGTGTTAATGCTCCGATGGTTATGATTTTTAAAGATACTTATGAAGATCTTACAGCTGAACGCCTTGAAGAAATTATTGATGCATTTGAAGCAGGTGAAAGTTCTGAGATAGCGGTTGGTCCACAAAATAGTCGTAAATCGTCGGAACCGATTAGTGGTTTAACTTCTCTTATTGATGATGAGAAAGAAAAAAAGATCTCTCAAGTATTCACCAAAAAAGGATAAGGAAAGAATGGGAACATAATTAAGTATTTTTCTTGAAAAAATATTTTATTATTCTACCCATGATGGCAACATTTAACGAAAAGTAAGAAGTCTTGAAAAGATATTTAAAAATTGCATTTGAGGAAAAGCGGAAAATGCTATGGGTAATAGAAAAAAGGTGAGGTATGTTAGCTGATAAAGATCGTATCTTCACCAATATTTATGGCTTAAAAGACAAATCATTAAAGGCTGCGATGTTGCGTGGGCATTGGAATGGTCTGAAAGAGATGATTGACAAAGGTCGTGATTGGATCATTGACGAAGTGAAGGCATCGGGTTTACGCGGTCGTGGTGGTGCTGGTTTTCCTACTGGAATGAAGTGGTCCTTTATGCCAAAGCAGAATGATGGGCGTCCTCATTATTTGGTTGTCAATGCCGATGAATCTGAACCTGGAACTTGTAAAGACCGTGATATTTTACGTCATGACCCCCATACTTTGATTGAAGGATGTGTAATCGCTACTTTTGCTATGGGAGCCAATGTTGCTTTTATTTATATTCGTGGTGAATATATTCGTGAACGTGAAGCGCTTCAAGCTGCCGTTGATGAGTGCTATGATGCGGGGTTACTTGGCAAAAAAACGAAATATGGGCATGCTTGTGATATTGTTATTCATCATGGAGCTGGTGCTTATATTTGTGGTGAAGAAACGGCTCTTCTTGAAAGTCTTGAAGGAAAAAAGGGGCAACCTCGGCTTAAGCCACCATTTCCTGCCAATATGGGGGTTTATGGCTGTCCAACAACAGTAAATAATGTAGAGTCTATTGCCGTTGTTCCAACGATTTTGCGGCGGGGTGCTTCGTGGTTTTCATCAATTGGACGAGCAAATAATGTTGGAACAAAATTATTTATGGTTTCAGGGCATGTTAATGCACCTTGTACATTTGAAGACGCTCTTGGTGTTTCATTCCGTGAATTAATTGAAAAACATACGGGTGGTGTTCGTGGTGGATGGAATAATCTTTTAGCGGTTATTCCAGGGGGGGCTTCTTGTCCAGTCGTTCGTGGTGAGGATATGATCGATGCGATCATGGATTTTGATGGGATGAGAGATGTCGGGTCTTCTTTTGGCACAGGGGGAATGATTGTTATGGATAAATCAACCGATATTATCAAGGCAATTTGGCGTATAGCTGCTTTTTTCAAGCACGAGAGTTGTGGACAGTGTACACCGTGTCGTGAGGGGACGGGGTGGATGATGCGTCTTTTAGGGCGTATGGTTGAAGGAAGAGCGCAAAAACGCGAGATTGATCTTTTGTTTGAAGTGTCTAAACAGGTTGAAGGACACACTATTTGTGCGCTTGGTGATGCTGCCGCATGGCCTGTACAGGGGTTGATACGTAATTTTCGTCCGGAAATCGAGCGTAGAATTGATGAATACACGCGAAATGTAGTCCAAAGCAAAAATATTGCTTTAGAAGCGGTTTAATAACGGATTTTGTTCTAAGAGCAACCGAATGCAAATTTTAAGTGGGTTATCCGCAGGTTGGATGGGTGATGATAAATATCAAAGTTGATGGCAAAGAGATTGAAGTTCCTGATTACTACACGTTGCTTCAGGCTGCTGAGGCGGCGGGTGTTGAAGTGCCACGTTTTTGTTTTCATGAATCTTTATCAATTGCTGGAAATTGTCGTATGTGTTTAGTTGAGGTTAAGGGGGGTCCTCCAAAACCTCAGGCTTCTTGTGCTATGGGGGTTCGTGATTTACGAGTAGGGCCTAACGGTGAAGCACCTGAAATTTTTACCAATACGGCGATGGTAAAAAAAGCACGTGAAGGTGTTATGGAATTTCTTCTCATTAATCATCCTTTGGATTGTCCAGTGTGTGATCAAGGGGGAGAGTGTGATCTTCAAGATCAAGCAATGCTTTATGGACGAGATTGTTCTCGTTATACAGAAAATAAACGTGCTGTAGAAGATAAATATATTGGACCTCTTGTCAAAACTGTTATGACACGATGTATTCATTGTACACGGTGTGTTCGTTTTACAACGGAAGTTGCAGGTATTTCTGAGCTTGGTTTGATCGGTCGTGGTGAAGATGCTGAAATTACGACGTATCTTGAAAAAGCTATGACATCTGAGTTACAGGGAAATGTTATTGATCTTTGTCCAGTGGGAGCTTTAACTTCAAAACCTTATGCGTTTCATGCCCGTCCGTGGGAATTGGTAAAAACGGAATCGATTGATGTGATGGATGCGCTTGGTAGTGCTATCCGTATTGATAGCCGCGGCCGTGAAGTTATGCGGATTATGCCGCGTACGAATGAAGATGTAAATGAGGAATGGATCTCTGATAAAACGCGTTTTATTTGGGATGGATTACGGACTCAGCGGCTTGATAAGCCATATGTACGCAAAGATGGAAAGCTTCAACCTGTCAGTTGGACAGAAGCTTTTGCAAAAATTAAAATGGTGATCTCTAAAATTTTTCCAGAAAAAATTGGAGCCATTGCTGGAGATCTTGCTTCTGTTGAAGAAATGTATGCCCTTAAAACATTATTGAGCTCTTTGGGCTCAACGCTTTTTGATTGTCGTCAAAGAGGGGGGGCTTTATCGCCAGAGTTTGGACGCTCGAGTTATATTTTTAATCCTACAATTGTAGGTATTGAACAGGCTGATGCACTGCTTATTGTGGGATCTAATCCACGTCATGAAGCAGCTGTTTTAAATGCGCGTATTTTAAAGCGCCAACGGATGGGCAATTTTCCTATTGCATTAATTGGAGAGAAAGTCGATTTACGTTATCCTTATTCTTACCTTGGATCTGGGAGTGATACATTAACGACACTTATTCGTGGAGAGGATGTTTTTTTTAATGTCTTAAAAGAAGCGAAGAGGCCCCTTATTCTTATCGGAGAGGGGGCTGTTTCAGGAAATGAAGGTTTATCTGTTTTAAAAAGTCTTGCTAAATTAGCTGATAATATTGGTGCTCTTAGTGAGACATGGAATGGGTTTGGGGTTCTTCATAATGCAGCATCGATTGTTGGAGGGTTAGACATAGGCTTTACTTCTAAGCTTGGGGTTGCAAATATACTTAAAACCTGTGAAGTTCTATTTTTGCTTGGTGCTGATGAAGTAGAATTAGCCAATACAAAAGCTTTTACAGTTTATATTGGGAGCCATGGTGATAATGGTGCACATGCTGCTGATGTTATTTTGCCTGCATCTGCTTACACTGAAAAATCAGGGCTTTATGTGAATACAGAAGGACGTGTTCAAATGACAAATCGGGCTGGTTTTGCTCCAGGTGAAGCAAAAGAAGATTGGGCTATTTTGCGTGCTTTATCGGATATTTTAGGACAAAAACTCCCTTTTGATTCTCTTCCTCAATTAAGGCAA
Source organism: Bartonella sp. CL435QHHD (assembly GCF_042195095.1). NCBI lineage: Bacteria > Pseudomonadati > Pseudomonadota > Alphaproteobacteria > Hyphomicrobiales > Bartonellaceae > Bartonella > Bartonella sp. CL435QHHD. The sequence goes on along the minus strand of NZ_JBHINS010000027.1, from coordinate 106,236 downwards.
TGCTTGTTTAATGATTATCCACACCTTTGTGCTGTTGATGATATAGTGCCTTCTGATATAAGTGGTCTTAAGGCGCTTGGTTCAAAAATGGTTTCTCTCGAGAGTCAAACATTTACTTCTATGGTTAAAGACTTTTATTTAACAAATCCGATAGCACGTGCTTCTGCTGTTATGGCTAAATGTTCATCTCTTGCAAAAAATCGTTCTACGCAAACTGTACTGTAAAGTAAGGGCAAAGGAAAAAGAATAATGATGTATGATTTCTTTATGACTTGGCTGTTGCCATTACTCATTATAATCGGAAAAACACTTCTTCTTTTGGTCGTTCTTTTGCTCTTAGTTGCTTACCTTCTTTACGCAGATAGAAAAATTTGGGCTGCGGTACAATTGCGTCGTGGACCAAACGTTGTTGGTCCATGGGGATTGTTACAGTCTTTTGCAGATTTAATTAAATTTGTTGTGAAAGAACCTATTATCCCAGCAGGTGCAAATAAGGGGGTTTTTCTTTTGGCTCCTTTTGTTTCAGCGACACTTGCTTTATCAACTTGGGCTGTTATTCCTGTCAATGAGGGTTGGGAGGTTGCGAAGATTAATGTTGGCTTGCTTTATATTTTAGCTATTTCATCTCTTGAAGTTTATGGTGTTATTATGGGGGGATGGGCATCAAATTCAAAATATCCTTTCTTAGGAGCTCTTCGTTCGGCGGCACAAATGGTTTCTTATGAAGTTTCCATTGGTTTTGTGCTTGTGACCGTTATTTTAGTGAGTGGTTCGTTGGATCTTACAACAATTGTTCTTAAACAAAGTCATGGTTTTGGTACAACTCTTGGTCTTCCTTTTAACAGTTTTCTCGATTGGAATTGGTTGGTCCTTTTTCCAATGTTTATTATATTTTTTATTTCTGCGCTTGCAGAGACAAACCGTCCTCCATTCGATTTGGTGGAAGCAGAATCTGAACTTGTTGCTGGTCATATGGTAGAATATTCTTCAACGCCTTACATGCTCTTCTTTTTAGGTGAATATGTTGCGATTGTTTTAATGTGCGCATTAACAACCATTCTATTTTTAGGCGGTTGGCTGCCTCCTTTAGATGTTTGGTGGCTTAATTGGGTTCCTGGTATCATTTGGTTTGTTTTAAAAGTCTGTTTTGTATTTTTTTGGTTTGCTATGGTTAAAGCATTTGTTCCACGTTATCGCTATGATCAGCTCATGCGGCTTGGTTGGAAGGTTTTTCTTCCTCTCTCACTAGCAATGGTTGTGATAACTGCTGCTTTTTTAAAGTTTACGGATTTCGTTTAAGAGGAGATTTTACGATGTCAGGTTTCATTCAGGCGGCAAAGTCACTTCTTCTATTGGAATTTGTGAGTGCTTTTTTCTTAGCTATGCGCCAATTTTTTTCACCAAAGCCCACGATTAATTATCCTTATGAAAAAGGTTTTGTATCTCAGCGTTTTCGCGGTGAGCATGCATTGCGTCGCTATCCAAATGGTGAAGAACGGTGTATTGCTTGTAAATTATGTGAAGCGATTTGTCCTGCTCAAGCGATTACAATTGAAGCTGGGCCACGGCGCAATGATGGTACACGTAGAACTGTCCGTTATGATATCGATATGGTTAAATGTATTTACTGTGGTTTTTGTCAAGAAGCTTGTCCGGTTGAGGCTATTGTCGAAGGTCCAAATTTTGAGTTTGCGACGGAAACACGTGAAGAACTTTATTATGATAAAGAAAAGCTTTTATTGAATGGAGATCGCTGGGAGCGAGAAATTGCTCGAAATATATTGATGGATGCGCCTTATCGTTAAGTGTATCGTTAAATGAGGTGTCGGATATTTTTCCGATAAATTGTAATCTGGTATGAAGTTTATACCAATTGTTTGAATAATTAAGGAGAAGCCTATGCTAACAGATCTAGCGGCGGCATTTTTCTATTTGTTTGCTTTTATTATGCTAACAAGTGCAGTTATTGTTATTACAGCACGCAATCCAGTGCATTCTGTTTTGTTTTTAATCCTCGCATTTTTTAATGCAGCAGCTTTGTTTTTACTTGCAGGGGCAGAGTTTTTAGGGCTTATTCTGCTTGTTGTGTATGTTGGAGCTGTCGCTGTTTTATTTTTATTTGTCGTTATGATGCTTGACGTTGATTTTGCTGAGTTAAAGAGTGGAACTCTTCGGTATGCTCCTATTGGAGCTCTTATTGGTGTTATTATCGCTGTAGAATTGATTGTTGTTTTTATGAGTAGCTATTTTTCTCCAATCTTGAGAACGCATGTTACGCAACCAATACCAGATTTAGCCCAGCGAACAAATACACAAGCATTAGGTGATATTCTCTATACGGATTATGTTTTCTATTTTCAAATTGCTGGAATGATTTTATTGGTTGCAATGATTGGAGCTATTGTTCTAACACTTCGTCATAAATTAGGAGTAAAGCGGCAATCTATTGCGGAGCAAGTTTCTAGAACGGTAGAAAGTGCTATTGAAATCAAACAAGTTGAATCAGGCAAAGGTATATAAGGGGGCTATGTAGATGTATATTGATATTACACATTATCTCACTGTTTCTGCTTTGATGTTTACAATTGGTATTGCTGGAATTTTTCTCAACAGAAAAAACGTGATTATTATCTTGATGTCCATTGAGCTTATATTGCTTTCAGTTAATCTCAATTTTGTTGCATTTTCAGCATTTCTTCATGATCTCGTTGGTCAGGTATTTGCTTTATTTGTCTTAACCGTAGCAGCTGCTGAAGCTGCCATTGGTTTAGCAATTCTGGTCGTTTTTTTCCGTAATCGTGGTTCCATTGCGGTTGAAGATGTTAATGTAATGAAAGGCTAACCAGTGATGTATTATACGATTGTCTTTCTTCCGCTTTTGGGTTTTTTAATTGCTGCACTAGGTGGAAAAACGATAGGAGATCGTGCGAGTGAATTGATAACATGTAGCTTTATGGTTGTTGTTGCCATATTATCGTGGATAGCATTTTTCAGTACTGCACTTGGTCATATTCCAGCGATTGATGTATCGGTATTACATTGGATGACTGTTGGTGACTTAAGCTTTAATTGGGCTTTACATGTTGATGCATTAACAGCTGTCATGCTTATTGTTGTAAACAGTGTTTCGGCATTGGTGCATATTTATTCAATTGGTTATATGCATCATGATCCTTCAAGGTCTCGTTTTTTTTCTTATCTTTCTTTATTTACATTTATGATGCTTATGTTGGTCACATCCAATAATTTGATTCAGATGTTTTTTGGATGGGAAGGTGTCGGACTTGCTTCTTATTTACTCATTGGTTTTTGGTTTCAGCGCGATTCTGCTAATAAGGCCGCAATGAAAGCTTTTGTAGTTAACCGTGTTGGAGACTTTGGTTTTCTCTTAGGAATCTTTAGTATTTTTGTTTTGTTCCAATCGGTTGATTTTGCCTCTATTTTTGCAAAAGCTGCCGACAAGAGCTTTATACAAAATGTGACATTTTTAGATTGGCAATTTGATGGGCAGACGGCAATTACCATTACATGTCTTTTATTATTTATTGGTGCGATGGGAAAATCCGCACAATTTCTTTTACATACTTGGCTGCCTGATGCAATGGAAGGACCAACCCCTGTATCAGCGCTTATTCATGCTGCTACAATGGTAACGGCTGGTGTTTTTATGGTTGCGCGTATGTCGCCAATTTTTGAACTTTCTTCGACTGCTTTGACCGTGATTATTATTGTTGGTGCAACAACAGCGTTTTTTGCAGCAACTGTGGGGTTGGTGCAGAATGATATTAAGCGTGTTATTGCTTATTCTACATGCTCTCAACTTGGTTATATGTTTGTGGCATTAGGTGTTGGAGCTTATGGCGCTGCTGTCTTTCATCTTTTTACGCATGCTTTTTTTAAAGCCTTATTGTTTCTTGGTGCAGGTTCTGTGATTCATGCTGTATCTGATGAACAAGATATGCGAAAAATGGGTGGGTTACGCAAACATATAAAGGTCACCTATTGGATGATGATGGTCGGGACCATTGCCTTGACCGGTGTTGGAATTCCAGGAACACTTTTCGGGACTGCAGGTTTTTTCTCAAAAGATGCGATTATAGAGTCTGCTTTTGCATCTCATAATATTGCTTCAGGATATGCTTTTTATCTTCTTGTTTTTGCTGCCTTTTTAACAAGTTTCTATTCATGGCGGCTTATCTTTATGACATTCCATGGTAAACCACGGGCAACAGTTGATGTGATGCATCATGTTCATGAATCGCCTCCAGTTATGTTGATTCCACTCTTTCTTTTATCTATTGGAGCAATATTTTCTGGTGTCGTTTTCCAACCTTACTTTTTTGGTGAGTTGTATAATGCTTTTTGGAAGGGAGCATTATTTACAAGCAGCCATAATCACATTCTTCATGATGCCCACCATGTCTTTAATTGGGTAAAATGGTCGCCATTTATAGCGATGCTTCTTGGGTTTATCTTAGCTTATTTATTTTATGTTTCTATTCCATCTCTTCCTAAGAAAATGGTTCGTATTATGCCAAGAACATATAACTTTCTTTACCAAAAATGGTATTTCGATCAATTATATAACTTTTTGTTTGTTCGTCCTACCTTTAGAATTGGTTCTTTTCTTTGGAAAGTGGGAGACGGTAAGATTATTGATGGTCTAGGCCCTAATGGTATTGCAGCGCGTGTTGTTGATATTACAAATAGAGTTGTTCGAATGCAAACAGGCTATCTTTACCACTATGCATTTGCAATGCTTATCGGCGTTGCATTGCTCATTACATGGATGATGATCGGGGGCGTAAACTAATGACCGATTGGCCTATTCTTTCTACGGTTACATTTTTGCCGCTTGTTGGTGTGCTTCTGATTTTGTTTATCAAAGATGATAGTGAAGTAGCACGCCATAATATACGTAATGTCGCATTTTTTACGACTCTATTTGTTTTTATTATTTCTTTAATTATTTGGATAGGATTTGATTCTAGCAACCAAAATTTTCAAATGGTTGAAAAATCCAGTTGGTTAGGGGGGGGTATTAGCTATCATATGGGGGTTGATGGTATTTCTATTCTTTTTGTTGTTCTCTCGGCTTTTCTTTTGCCTTTCTGTATTTTAGCAAGTTGGGAGAATGTTAAAGAGAGATTAAAGGCTTATATGATTGCGTTTCTTCTTCTAGAAGTTGCGATTATTGGCGTTTTTTGTGCTCTTGATGCAATGCTATTCTATGTTTTTTTTGAAGGCAGCCTTATTCCAATGTTTATCATTATAGGTGTATGGGGAGGAGCACGTCGTGTTTATGCAAGTATAAAGTTTTTCTTATATACTTTACTTGGTTCAGTGCTTATGCTGGTTGCTCTTATGGTTATGTATTGGGAGGCTGGGACACTTGATATACCAACTTTACTCAATTATCAGTTTCCTGCTCATATGCAAATATGGCTATGGCTTGCATTTTTTGCTTCTTTCGCAGTTAAAATGCCAATGTGGCCAGTTCATACATGGCTCCCTGATGCTCACGTAGAAGCACCGACAGCGGGTTCCGTTATTTTAGCTGGTGTCTTACTCAAATTAGGTGGGTATGGTTTTCTTCGTTTTTCTTTGCCTATGTTTCCTATCGCTTCAGCAGATTTTGCGCCTTTTGTTTTCACATTATCGCTTATCGCTATTATTTATACATCACTGGTTGCACTTGTTCAAAGTGACATCAAAAAACTTATTGCTTATTCTTCAATAGCGCATATGGGGTATGTGACAATGGGTATTTTTGCTGCAAATGAACAGGGGATACAAGGGGCTATTTATCAGATGCTATCCCATGGAATTGTTTCAGCAGCATTGTTTCTTTGTGTTGGGGTTATCTATGATCGCTTGCATACACGTGAAATTTCAGCGTTTGGTGGTTTAGTGAATAATATGCCTAAATATGCTGTTGTTTTCTTAATTTTCACTATGGCAAATGTTGGTTTGCCTGGAAGCTCAGGATTTTTGGGTGAGTTTTTAACCTTAATAGGTGTTTTTCAAGTAAATAAATTAGTTGTTGTTTTAGCAATAACAGGTGTTATCTTATCGGCAGCCTATGCCCTTTATCTTTATCGGCGTGTGGTTTTTGGTTCCTTGGATAAAGAGAATTTAAAAGTATTAATAGATCTTTCTTTAAGAGAAAAATTCCTCCTTTATCCAATGGTTATTCTTACAATATTCTTTGGTATCTATCCAACGCCTATTCTTAAGGCAACGGCGTTTTCCGTAGAAACCCTCATCAATAAACTGCACTAGATAAGGGAAGAATGCACATGCAAACTGAAATAATAGCGCAATTAGTCTTAATTCTTCCAGAGCTTTTAATTGCATTAGGAGCTGTCGTGCTACTTATGATTGGTGTTTATTCCAATACACGTGCTTCTTTAACAGTGACAGGTTTAGCCATGGCACTTCTTGTGGCAACCATTATTATTCTTATAGTTTTTCCGAAAAATGGTTCATTTCAAACCAATGCGCTCGTTATCGATTCCTTTAGTCGTTATATGAAAATTTTAATGCTTATTGGTGCACTCTTTTCTCTTATCATGTCTGTTGGTTTTGCCAATGCACAAAAGTTTAATATATTTGAGTTTCCAGTGCTTGTTCTTTTAGCAACCCTTGGAATGATGTTTATGATTTCAGCGGGTAATATGCTGTCGCTTTATATGGGGTTAGAATTGCAATCTTTAGCTTTATATGTTTTAGCAGCGATTAATCGTAATAATGTGAAATCTTCTGAAGCCGGTATAAAATACTTTGTTTTAGGAGCATTATCTTCAGGGTTGCTTCTTTATGGTATTTCTTTACTTTATGGTTTTACCGGTCAAATTGGTTTTCACGAAATTGCTCTTGCTTTAAAAGGTAAGAATGTACAATTGGGGGTCATTTTTGGAATTGTCTTTATTTTAGCTGGTTTGGCTTTCAAAATTTCTGCTGTTCCATTTCATATGTGGACACCTGATGTTTATGAAGGAGCGCCCACACCGATTACAGCATTTTTTGCTGGTGCCCCTAAAGTTGCTGCAATGGCTTTAATCATCCGTATTATTGTGACGACCTTTATTCCCCTAGGGCGTGTTGATAACGTGATGCCTGCATGGCAACAAATTTTGGTGTTCATGGCGATTGCATCAATGATACTGGGTGCTTTTGCTGCAATTGGTCAAAATAATATTAAGCGCTTAATGGCTTATTCGTCGATCAGTCATATGGGCTATGCACTTGTTGGTTTATCTGCTGGAGATATGCTAGGAGTAAAAAGTGTTATTCTTTATATGACGATTTATCTTGGAATGACGATTGGTTCATTTGCCTTTATTCTTGGAATGCGCTCTCAGAATGGCAATGTTGAAAATATTTATGATCTTTCAGGGTTAGCAAAGACGAATCCTTTTATGGCTGTTGTGATGACAATACAGCTTTTTTCTTTAGCAAGCATACCTCCTATGGCTGGTTTTTTTGGAAAGTGGTATACATTTTCTGCGGCTGTCCACGCTGGACTTACTCCACTTGCTGTCGTGGGGATGATAGCGTCTGTCGTTGGGGCTTTTTACTATTTGAGAGTCATTAAAATTATGTGGTTTGATGATGCAAAAGCGCATTTTGTTGCTTTATCGAATGAGCTTCAGTTTTGTCTTAGTCTTTCTGTATTCTTTATTTTATTTTACGCGCTTTTTGGAGTTTGGTTCGCTGAGCTAGCAGAAAAAGCAGCAACAGCATTGTTTTAATGAATATGGTTTATACTTTATCAGATTTTGCACAAAAACAGGGATATACTGTTGAAGCGTACGATAGTGTTGATTCAACAAATCTCATTGCGCAACGAAAAGCGAAAACTGGTCATCAAGGTAATCTTTGGATTGTTGCACAAGAACAATCACAGGGAAGAGCAAGAAGAGGGAGGACTTGGTCTAGTCCAAAAGGGAACCTTTATTCTAGTCTTTTATTAATTGATGATATTGTTCATCAAACTGCGGCTCAACTTGGCTTTGTTGCTGGAGTAAGTGTGGCAGAGGCAATAAAACAATTGATAAAAGAGGAAAAGCAGACAAACAATATTGTGAGCTTAAAATGGCCAAACGATATTTTGCTCAAAGGAGAAAAAAGCTCTGGAGTTTTGCTTGAGATTTTAAAATTGTCATCACAACAATATGCCTTGGTTATTGGTATTGGAATAAATGTGAAATATAATTATGAAGATGCACCTTATTCCACTTCAAGCTTAAAGAATATCGGTTTGCATATTGATGCAGAACAATTATTTACGGTTTTGACGGAGTGTTTTTCTAAAAATTACCTTCTTTGGAAACAACCAAAAGGATGTGAAATAATCCGAAAAAAATGGCTTTTATATTCCGCTCACCTTGGAAAACATGTCAAAGTGGTGAATGATGAAAAAGTCATTGAGGGTATTTTTGATGGTCTTGATAGTGATTTTAACTGCATCATAAAGCAAAAAGACGGTCAGACAGCCATTATAACAGCTGGAGATGTTCATTTTGGTTCCGCTGATTCTATTAATGCAGGTCGTTATTGAAAAATTATTTTACCATCAGATACCTTAATGATTTGGGAGATGTTTATGGTTGCAGCCAATAAGAATGAATTTGTTTTTTTACCTCTGGGAGGTGTAGGTGAGATAGGGATGAATTTAGCTGCTTACGGATTTGGTCCCCAAAGTCTTCGTGAATGGCTGCTGGTTGATATGGGGGTTAGTTTTGCTGGTTCTGAATTACCAGGTGTCGATCTTGTTTTGCCTGATATTCGTTTTCTAGAAAGTGAAAAACATAATATACGGGGTCTTGTTTTAACACATGCACATGAAGATCATTATGGGGCCGTTCTTGATTTATGTCCAAAGTTACAAGTGCCAATTTACTGTACGCCTTTTACGGCAGGATTATTGGAAACTAAAAAACAATTAGATTTTGAATCTCAAAAAATTTTACTCAATATTTTTCAAGCTGGTGATTGTTTTCAGGTAGGTTCCTTTGCTGTAGAGGCTATAGCCGTTAACCATTCAATACCAGAATCTGTATCTTTAGCAATTACAACCTCTTTGGGGACTGTGATTCATACTGGTGATTGGAAAATTGATCATACCCCTTCACTCGGGGCTGTAACCGATGAAAAAAGATTTCGTGCTTTAGGCAAAAAAGGTGTTTTAGCATTACTTTGTGATTCCACAAATGCATGTCGGGATGGTATATCTCCATCAGAGCAGCAAGTTCAAGCCAGTCTTTCTGAGATTATTTCCAAAGCTGAAGGGCGCGTTGCGATAGCAACTTTTTCTTCTAATATTGGTCGGATACGTTCTATTGCTCTTGCAGCTGAAGCTGCTGGACGTAAGGTGCTTGTCATTGGGCGTTCCCTTAAGCGAAGTATTATGGTTGCACAAGAGCTTGGTTATATGAATGGTTTAGCGCCATTTGTAACGGAAGATGATTATGGCTATATCTCGCGAAAAGATCTTGTTTTAATTGTCACTGGGAGCCAAGGTGAGCCATGTGCAGCTTTGGCTAAACTGTCACGTGATGGAATGAAAAATATTGCACTTTCCGCTGGTGATACCGTTATTTATTCATCACGAAGTATTCCAGGAAACGAAAAAGCGATTATTGAGGTACAAAATCGTTTCATTGATTTGGGTATTGAAATTATTACGAATGAAGATGCGCTTGTTCATGTTTCAGGTCATCCACGTCGTTCAGAACTTTTACAGATGTATGATTGGATAAAGCCACAAATACTTGTCCCTGTACATGGGGAAGCAATGCATCTTAAGGCTCAGGCAACTTTAGCACGTCAAGCAGGTATTAAAACTGTTACGGATATCAGAAATGGACATATTTTACGTCTTGCACCAAAGCCTGTAGAAGTTATTGATCAAGTTCCTGTTGGCCGCATCTATAAGGATGGTTGCTTAATTGGAGATGAAGATGAATTAGGGATTCGTGAGCGCCGCAAACTAAGTTATGCTGGTCATGTTACTATTTCTCTCCATATAAATAGTAAGCATGAATTATTAGGGGATATAGGTCTAACAATATTAGGGTTACCTGAAAGTAATGGAAAGGGGAAAAGTTTAAAAGATATTCTTTTAGATATCGTAGAAAATACAGTTGATAATATCCCACGCATGAAACAGAAAAATAATGAACTTATTCGAGAGGCAACACGACGTGCAGTGAGAGCGGCTGTTCATGAAATTTGGCAAAAAAAACCTATCTGTACAGTTTTTTTACATCGGTCAAAATAAAGAACTTTCATATTACGTTATTTAAAAAGAGAAGAGCATTTTTATTTTATTGCTAAATAAGAAAAATAGAGAATAAAGCACAATAAATTTTTAAATGATAAGATCGTTATATTTGCAAGTATTCAGAATGCGGCTATAGATGAATAGAGGGTGTGATAAATTGTTCCGATATGATAGATCTGATTAGGAGTTAATTATTTCAATGCGTCTTTCTCAATATTTCCTTCCACTTTTAAAAGAGAATCCTAAAGAAGCAGAAATTGTTTCTCATCGCTTCATGTTGCGCGCTGGAATGATTCGACAACAAACATCAGGGATTTATTCTTGGCTTCCTTTGGGAAAAAAAGTGCTTGATAAAGTTTGTAAAATTATTCGTGAAGAGCAAGAACGTGCGGGTGCAATAGAAATATTGATGCCTACAATTCAGTCTGCTGATCTTTGGCGTGAAAGCGGTCGTTATGATGATTATGGTTTGGAAATGCTCCGCATTAAAGATCGTCAAAAGCGTGATTTACTTTATGGTCCAACCAATGAAGAGATGGTAACAGATATTTTTCGCTCTTATGTTCGTTCTTATAAAGATCTTCCGCTGAATTTATATCATATTCAATGGAAATTTCGTGATGAAATTCGTCCACGTTTTGGTGTGATGCGAGCACGAGAATTTTTAATGAAAGATGCTTATTCTTTTGATCTTGATTATGAAGGCTCTAAAACATCTTATAATCGTATGTTTGTTGCTTATTTACGCACTTTTTCTCGCCTGGGATTAAAAGCAATTCCTATGCGTGCAGATACAGGTCCAATAGGGGGGGAACTCAGTCATGAATTTATCATTTTGGCTGAAACAGGAGAGAGTGCTATCTTCTGTGATAAACAATTTCTTGAACTTACCGTTCCAGATAGTTCAATCGATTTTAGTGATAAAGCTGTTTTAGATGATATTGTTAAGCAATGGACATCTTGTTATGCAGCAACGGAAGAAATGCATAATGAAGAGGAGTGGGCTAAAGTTTCTGATCATAATCGTCTTTCAGCGCGTGGTATTGAAGTAGGTCATATTTTCCACTTTGGTACTAAATATTCTGCTCCAATGGGAGCAAAAGTTATGGGACAAGATGGAAAAGAGCATGTGGTCTCTATGGGATCTTATGGTATTGGGCCTTCGCGTCTTGTTGCGGCCGCTATTGAAGCTTCTCATGATGAAAATGGTATTATTTGGCCAAAGTCGATGGCACCGTTTGATTTTGGGATTATCAATATGAAACCCGATGATGAAAAATGCACACAGGCATGTGAGTTTCTCTATCAGGGATTAAAGGAGGTTGGTTTTGATCCGTTATTAGATGATAGAAATGAACGTCCTGGATCAAAATTTGCAACAATGGATTTGATTGGTTTGCCAACGCAAGTCATTGTTGGCCCTAACAGCATTGCACAAAATGAAGTTGAAATTAAAGATCGAAAAACAGGAATAAAAAAATCTCTAAAGGTTGAAGATGTGCTCAGCCAACTTTCTATAATTTAATAGGAAATGTTATGAAGAGGCTGAAAAACAAATGCTTTTCATCTTATGAGTGGATGATCGCTTTTCGTTATATGATTCCCAATAAAAAACATGTCGTTGCATCTGTTATTTCAATTATTTCTCTTATTGGGATTATGTTGGGCGTATTTGCTCTGGTTGTTGTTATGGCGGTGATGAATGGCTTTCGTACAGAACTTCTCAATCGTATTCTTGGTATGAATGGGCATCTTATTATTCAAACAGTTGATTCTGGTTTTTCTGATTATAAGACTCTTATTTCTTCTTTAGAAACTACAAATGGTGTGAAGTTTGCTTTACCTGTTATTGAAGGTCAAGCGCTTGTTCAAGGTGAAGTTCAAGGTGGCTCTGGCGCGTTAGTTCGTGGTATGCGCAAACAAGATCTAGAAAAGCTTAAAACAGTCTCTCAAAACATTAAATTAGGATCGATTTCTCGGTTTGATCAAGAAGAAGGTGTTGCAATTGGAAGTGGCTTAGCAGAAAAATTAGGACTGACAGTTGGAAGAGATATTCGTATTATTACTCCAGATGGTGATGAGACTCCTTTTGGCGTTACCCCACGTGTGAAAGCTTATAAAGTCGTTGCTATTTTTGAAGTTGGTATGTCTGAATATGATTCAATATTTATCTTTATGCCTCTCCATGAAGCACAAATGTTTTTTAATTTGGGAGATAAGGTTCAGTCTTTGGAATTATTTCTAAATGATCCTGATGCTGTTGATCAAATAAAACCTGTTGTAGAAAAAGCAGTTGAACAACAGGTCTATTTAATTGATTGGCGTACACGCAATCAGGCTTTTTTTTCAGCCTTACAGATTGAACGAAATGTTATGTTTTTCATTCTTTCTCTGATCGTTCTTGTTGCTGCTTTAAATATTATTTCAGGGCTGATTATGCTTGTAAAAGATAAAAGTCATGATATTGCAATTTTACGCACGATGGGGGCTCAACAGAGTGCGATTTTGCGTATATTTATCATTACAGGAATGATGATTGGTTTTATTGGAACTATATTGGGTTTAGTTTTAGGTGTTATCGCGACCGCGAATATTAATCATATCCAAGATTTTATATCTTGGTTATTTAATGTCGACGTTTTTAATCCTCAACTTTATTTTTTAACAAAATTGCCTGCACAAATTGAGTGGAAACAGACCATCTTGGTTGCTATGATGGCTTTATTCTTGTCGTTTCTTGCTGCTCTCATTCCGGCATGGCGTGCTGCTAAGCTAGACCCCGTACAAGCTTTGAGGTATGAATAATGACAGCTATTTTAGAGCTTGTAGAGATTGAAAGACACTTTTTCGAGAGCCATAAGCCGCTCATTGTTTTAGATAAAGCGAATTTTATTCTTAATCGTGGAGAGCTTGTCGCACTTGTTGCACCATCTGGTGCTGGAAAATCAACACTTCTTCATATTGCTGGATTATTAGAAAAACCAACAGCTGGTGATGTGATGTTACGGGGTGTTTCTTGTGCAAAGCGCTCTGATAGTGAGCGAACAGCTATAAGACGGAATGATATTGGTTTTGTTTATCAATTTCATCATTTACTTCCAGAGTTTACGGCGTTAGAAAATGTCATGATACCGCAAATGATAGCAGGATTAAAAAAATCTATAGCAGAAGATCGTGCGCGCAAATTATTGACGTATCTGCGTGTTTCTCATCGTGCGAACCATCGTCCCTCAGAGTTATCGGGAGGAGAACAACAACGTGTTGCTATTGCACGTGCAGTAGCAAATGGCCCTTCGGTTCTTTTGGCTGATGAACCTACAGGAAATCTTGATCCAGTAACTTCAGCTTATGTCTTTCAAGCTTTATCTATCCTTGTTCGTCAGTCTGGTCTTTCTGCTCTTATTGCAACACATAATTACGCTTTGGCTAAGCAAATGCATCGTCGAATTACACTTAAAGAACAAAAGATTATAGAACTTCCTTAAAGCAAGGTACAAATTTTATACGACTAATTGAATAGTTTATATTACTTTATTCAAGGAGATTTTTTATGACAGTTTTTGTCGTTGACAAAAATCAATTAGATGCTCGTCGTCGTCGATTGATTTTTCGTGCATGGCATCGCGGTATTCGTGAAATGGATCTCATTTTTGGACATTATGTCGATGCTCATATTACTGGGATGAATGATAGAACGCTCTCTGAGCTTGAGTATATTATGTCTTTTGATGATCGTGATTTACTGACATGGATTACTGGAGAAATTTTGCCCCCCTCTGAGGTTGATAGTCCACTTTTTCGTGATATTGCCAATTATCGTACTTGCTTAAGTTATTAATCCCGATGCCTATATTTAAAAAAATTGTTATTCCCAAAAATAATTCTGTTCGTATGATTTTAGATGGCGTTACTGATGGATTTGAAGCCTTTGCGCTTGCTAAATTAAGTTCAGAAATTGCACAAGGTAAACCGCTCCTCTATGTTGTCCGTGACGGAACAAAAATTGTGCATTTACAACAAGTTTTAAATTTTATTGAGCCCAATTTACCCGTACTTCAATTTCCTGCATGGGATTGTTTGCCGTATGATCGTGTGTCACCAGGAATTGCTGTTATGGCTCGTCGACTATCAGCATTGGCACACATAGCAAATTTACGTAAAGATCCACATCCTGCAATTATATTAACAACAGCAAATGCGATTATGCAAAAGCTACCTCCTCGTGAAATGATAGAAGCTCAGCTTATTCACGCACGTGTTGGCCAGCGCAATAACATGGGAAATCTTATTCAATTTCTAGAAACCAATGGTTTTGAACGCGTTACGGTTGTCCGTGATGTTGGTGAGTTTGCTGTAAGAGGAGGAATACTTGATATCTTTTCTCCGATGGATGTTGAACCTTTACGTCTTGATTTTTTTGGAGATACCCTAGAAAGTATCCGCGTATTTGATCCAGAAAGTCAAAGGACAACAGGCCAAAAAACTGAACTTTTATTACAGGCAATGAGTGAGGTTGTTCTTACACCAGAACGCATCAGTCGTTTTAAAAGCAATTATACCCGTACATTTGGTGTATCACAAAAAAATAACATGCTTTATGAAGCAATTTCTCAAGGTCGGCGTTTTGCCGGTATGGAACATTGGCTTCCATTTTTTTATGAAAACCTTGATAGCTTTTTTGACCATTGTGGCAACTTACCGATAGTTTTTGAGCATCTCATAGAAGAAGTCTTCATTGAGCGCTATCGTCTTATTGAAGACTATTATAACGCGCGCAAAGAGCGCGAAAATGATGAAAAAAATTCTACTTCTTATCATCCAATAGATCCTAGTCTTTTCTATTTAACGCCAAAGCGTGTTTTGGAAGATGTGCAACAATCTTCACAGCGTATTGATTTTTCGCCTTTTAATGTTCCACAAAGTTTGGAACAAACTGTTATTCACACCAATGTTAAACAAGGATATGATTTTGTAAAAGAGCGTAATGCGCAGGAAAAAAATGTTTTTTCAAGTGTTATTGATCATATCGCATCTTTACGCGCTGCTGGTAAAAAAGTGCTTTTAGCGTGTTGGAGTGAAGGATCTCTCAATCGTTTGTTACAAGTTCTCGATGAGCATGGATTGAAAAAAATAGATGTTGCAAAATCTTTGCAAACAGTCAAAGCAACACCTCGAGATCGCATATTAGCAGCTGTTATCATGATAGAACATGGTTTTGTGGCTGAAGATTTGGCTATTATAGCAGAGCAAGATATCCTTGGCGATCGTTTTATAAGATCGCCAAAGCGGCGTAAGAATAATACAAATTTTATTTCTGAAATTTCTGCTTTAAATTCTGGTGATATTATTGTGCATATCGACCACGGTATTGGCCAATTTGTTGGTCTTAAAACCATCAGAACCACTGGAATTTTACGAGACTGCCTTGAAATTAGATATGCTGGAGGTGATTTACTCTTTTTACCTGTTGAAAATATTGAGCTTCTCTCACGTTATGGCTCAGAAGGAACAGAGGTAACTTTAGATAAATTAGGAGGTGTTGCTTGGCAAGCACGTAAAGCTCGGCTTAAAAAACATTTATTGGAAATGGCAGGGCAATTAATCCGTATAGCTGCAGAGCGTATGACTCGTGCTGCGCCTGCTTTACTTCCACCAATTGGACCATTTGATGAGTTTGTTGCTTGCTTTCCCTATGAAGAAACGGAAGATCAAATGAATGCAATTGATGCTGTTTTGGACGATCTAGCCTCAGGTAAGCCGATGGATCGCTTGATATGCGGTGATGTTGGTTTTGGAAAAACTGAAGTAGCTATTCGAAGTGCTTTTGTTGCAGCATTAAATGGATATCAGGTTGCTGTTGTTGTACCGACAACTTTGCTTTCACGTCAACATTACAAAACATTTATTTCGCGTTTTCAAGGATTACCGGTTAAAATTGGACATGCTTCGAGGCTTGTAAAAGCGAAAGAACTTGCACGAGTAAAAAAAGGTGTTTCAGATGGTACAATCGATATTGTCATTGGAACCCATGCATTATTAAGTGGTGCAGTTAATTTTTTACGGTTAGGCCTTCTTATCATTGATGAGGAACAGCATTTTGGTGTCAAACACAAAGAGCGTTTAAAAGAGCTTAAAAGTGATATTCATGTTCTCACACTTTCAGCAACTCCCATACCACGCACTTTAGGGTTAGCTTTATCGGGTGTACGTGAACTTTCATTGATAACAACCCCTCCCATTGATAGAATGGCGGTTCGTACTTTTATTTCACCCTTTGATGCACTTGTTATACGAGAGACCCTGCTTCGAGAATATTATCGTGGTGGACAAAGTTTCTATGTTTGTCCTCGTATTTCTGATCTGGCTTTTGTAGAAGAATATCTCAAAACATATGTGCCAGAACTGAAATTCGTTGTGGCTCATGGACAAATGCCGGCTGGACAACTTGATGATATCATGAATGCATTTTATGATGGACAATATGATGTGCTGCTATCAACAACCATTATTGAATCAGGTCTTGATATTCCAACAGCCAATACCCTAATTGTGCATCGTGCTGAGATGTTTGGTCTTTCTGCCCTTTATCAGTTACGTGGTAGGGTAGGACGTTCAAAACAACGTGCGTATGCTCTCTTTACATTTCCTGCTGGTAAAGTTTTAACAACTGCTGCTGATCGTCGTCTTAAAGTGTTACAATCTCTTGACACCTTAGGGGCCGGTTTTCAATTGGCAAGCCATGACATGGATATCCGCGGTTCAGGAAATTTTTTAGGTGAAGAGCAATCGGGGCATATCAAAGAAGTTGGATTTGAACTCTATCAAAAAATGCTTGAAGAAGCTGTTGCTGAATTAAAAGATGGAGAGCTAAATGAAGATAAGCAATGGTCACCTCAAATTTCTCTTGGTACAACAGTGATGATACCAGAAAGTTTCGTGCCTGACTTATCATTACGTATGGGACTTTATCGTCGTTTAACAGAACTTGATGGTTTAGAACAAATTGATGAATTTGCAGCGGAGTTAATTGATCGCTTTGGTCCTTTGCCCCTTGAGGTTCAACATCTTCTTAAAGTCTTTCATATTAAAACATTGTGTCGAAAAGCACATGTAGAAAAATTAGATGTTGGACCAAAGGGGATTGTCATACAGTTTCGTAATAACTATTTTGCAAATAGTGTTGCTCTTGTTCAGTGGGTGGGAAAACAAGGTTCAATGGCAAAAATTCGACCAGATCAAAGTATTGCTCTTATTCGTGATTGGTCCACAGCGGATGAAAGGCTTGTTGGAGCAGCGAATATTATGACACAGCTTGTCGAAATGGCAGAACAACATTCTGTTTAAAAAATTTCTTTATTGTTTCAGAACTGTTACTCATTTTTATAAAATCATTCTATAAAAACAAACAGTTATTGATTTTGTATAAGAATAAAATTTAAGTTTATAATAAAGAACCCTTTATATATTTATTTGGTTTTTATTATATACGTATTGATATAATGAAGAAAATAGATTAGACGGTTGGACCGCATTAAATAGCACTTTCAATATAATAAGCTAATAAGCTCCTGTAAATTTTTTAGAAAGAATTTAGGTAAAGATAGCATGCTTTCTTCATTACAAAAGTGTCTAACTATCGTTTTTTTATTACTCACTTTAATACATGGCGTAAAAAACGCTTATGCTGAGTTATCTTCTGATGAACAATACCAACATTTAAAAAACAAAAGAAAGAATATTAAAGAGAGCATACAATTTATTGAAGAAAGTATATCTCATTTGGATATTTGGGAAAAAAATATTTCTAAAGCAGAATACTATGAGCGTTTACAGGAACGGAATAAGTTATATAAAAAACTGAAAACTCTGAAGGATGAATATTATAATCTTGGTTCGAAATTACAGGATCTAGCTGAAAAAAAACAAAAAATTATCTCTAGAATACATATAGCGAGAGAGTATGAAGTAGGGGAGTATGAAGAAAAGTTGATTAAAGCAAAAGACTATTTAAAAAAAACTCAAACGTTTAATGAATGGGGAATGAATGAGAAAAGTGGAGGTGATGATGAGATAATGAAAAATTATCTCATGTTTATTATTGCTTGCAATACGTTAGCGGATATATTGCAAAGTGATATAGGTGCTATTTTGCGCAAAGATTTTGATTGGAAAGATAAAGATTTTAGTTGGGCTAAAGGCGCAAATAATTCAATAAGTCCTAGTTTAGTCAGGGATATTAAAGAATTACTAACAGATGGCTCTTATAGTTATGAAAAACAAATATTTGACGATATAAAAAATAGTCTTACAGAAGATAATTGGTTTGTAAAAAGTGCACCTAAGCTTTGTAATACCATTAAAGAAGTACATAATATAATGCTTCCAAACAAGAAAAAGAATATTATAGATCGTATGCGTTTTCATGTTGAAGAATTATTCAATTAAAAATTATTTATTTGATTTATGTTGAATTATATTCAAAATAGAAAAATACTTAATTTTTCGTAACATTATAGTTTAGAAAATTCATAAAAAATAATGCTATGAGAATATCCAATTAAAAATTTACTCATATAAATACAGAGAAATTAAGCTGATATACTAAACAATAGTTAAAACATATTAGTAATAATATATTTTATTTTTTGAGTTATTACTTATTATTTATAATAAAGTAATATTATACACGTAATATATTATCTGTTATTCTTATCATATAAGATTTAATATATATATTAAATAATAAACTCATATATCTTTTTTATGTTTTCTTTTTATGCATAATTTTTTGTGCTTGTAGTTTTTTATTTTTATCTGATTAATTATTTTAATGACGATACATCTCATATCATAAATATTGTTTCATTAATACGATAAGAGAAATATTTTATAGCTCTAAATTGTGTTATATAGGAAAACAAAATGATACTTTGAATTCATTTTTTCTTAAAACTTAAATCATTAACGATTTATATCTTTGATGTTGTGAAAGCTGAAAAGAATTTATCATTTTAGAAGCTTCTTTTATTTGAGAAATAACTTAAAATAAATTGATAAAAGCTACATTTTTTATTCACGTTATAAAGCTGAGAGATGATATTTGTACAGAGATGCAATAATAGATGTATAATATATGAGCATAAATTTATTATGGCTTTAGGCACGTGAGATGATTCATAGGGGGGGCCTTTGTTCAGTAGTTTTATCTATAAAACTAACTCCGCTTGTGATGTACAAGTGGATAAATTTTATTGATTCAATATAAGAGAGGTTTGCGCTATTAGGATCTTTCATACAATATAGAAATAGAAAAAAGATAAATTATTATTATAAATTAATATGTTATTATGTTTTAAGAAAGTTTATTATAAATAAAATATTTTCAGCAGTTATAGATTTTCTCTCTAAGAAAATGTGTTGTTTAATTAAGAAAAAAGCACTTCTTTAGTAACGTATTTTTAAACTAAACTTTTTAGTTAAACGCTATGGAATATAAAATTTTTATTACAAAAGCGTATCACCATTGTTTTGTAAACAAGGGAAGAAAATTGTTCATTAGCAAAAAGTTCTCTTACAATTATGCAGAAATTTTAGACAATCAGTGGTTTTAATTCATTAAATGTTTCAATAATATCGTAGATGATTTTGTTTTTGTGTATCACACGAGGCACATAAGGAAAACAGTAAAATTTATCTGATATTTTGGAGCTTCATGCATTGCAACAACCTGTTGCTAAGGCTCTATAAGCTTAACATGAAGAGTAATAAATGTAAAAAGTTTAATTAGTAAGTTTTTTAGAGTAGTATTAGACTTTATTTTAATTAATATTGCAATATTGATTCGTTTGTGTAATCTTAGTTTAAATGCACAGAGGTATTTTATAGATAGATTATATCAAATACCAATGTGATGAAGAGGGGAATTATATGGGTGTATAAAAATAGAATGGCTCATCGTATTTTTTCTCTAAATTTGACTTTTTTTTTTATATTGAAGTAAAAATAGTAAAATTAATTGTTATTTCATTATAATTTAATAAATTTAAGTTGGAATTACATTTAATATTTTTTTTTAAAGTTACTTAAGAGCGCGTTGAAAGGATTAACTTAATCATGTCGCATAAAAATGTTTATTCTGCTGTTTCAGTATTAGTTGGAGCCGCTGCCCTTTTTCTTATAGCTGGTATTTCTGCAAATGCGCAAACTTTATCACAAGGTTGGTACAAAGTTTGCAGTAAGCAGCATGATGTTGATATTTGTAATACAATGAATACTGTATTATCGAATACGGGACAACCTTTAACGGCTTTTAATCTTGTTGAAATAAAAGGGAAGCAAAATGAAAAACGTATAGGTATTCAAGTACCTACTGGGCGTTTTTTGCCAGAAGGTGTTCACATTAAAATCGGTGACGAGTTCTCTAAAAAAATTCCTTATATTATTTGTAATGGACCAAGTTGTATTGCTAATGATGTCTTAGATGATAAGCTTATAGCAGCTATGAAAAGTGGAACAAAAATGGTTGTAACCACAGTTAATTTTCGTGGTTCAGCTAATCCTATTGAATTTTCTCTTAATGGGTTTACAGCAGCCTATACCGGTCCTGGTATGGAGGAAAAAGATTTCCAACAAGAACAAATAAAGCTGCAGCAAGCCATTCAATCAAAGCAAAAAGAAATTGAAGAGCGTATGCGGGCTGAGCAAGAAAAAGCAAAACAAAAGTAATAAACCCACACTATAGAATTGGTTGAAACGTTTTCTATAATTGTTTATTTGAACCGCCACAGTTTTCTGTGGCGGTTTTTTTAATCCTTAATTTTTCGAAAGAATTCTGCGTTTCCACCAACCAATACGTTCAGTTTTGGAAGAATCATTAGGCGTTGATGAAATAACAACGGATTGATTAATTGTTTCTTCAATTTGGGAAGGAGAGGTTTCTACAACTTCCTCCATCTCGATTACAGTTTCTTGCTCTAATATTTTTTGTATTTGCGTCTCTTTAGAAGATGATTTTTTACGTGTTCCACGTGTTGATTTTTTACTCTTTTCAAGAGCTTTATCTTCTACCTCATGAATAGATTTGTCTGCTTTTTTTGTTTTAGCTTTACGCATCGAACTGGTTGTAGGTTTTTCTTCAAGAGATTTTTGTTCTGCAACATTTTGATCATTCTCTAAAGAAAGCTGATTTTCTACTACTTTTGAAGAACGTGTTTTACGTTTTTTAGGTTTAATACTTGTATCAATTTTTTCAGATTCACCCTGTTGTTGTATATCTAGAGCTTGTGTATTATTTGTTGTTTCTTCAAGTTCAAAAGATTTAGTAGGCGAAATACGACGTTTGCGATGCGCTGCTTTAATTTCTGCCAAAGCTTTCTTAGCAAAATCTCCCACTGGTTCTGCGTAAGGAACGCGAATCTGATGAAAACTATTATCTTGATTGCGTCGACCACCACGACGTCCTCGACGACGTCCTCGACGATAAGAATCATCATTCAAAGTATCTTCTTTTTTATGAACGTTGGAGAGAGAATGATCAGTAATTTCACCGTGACGATTTTTGCGCCTACGCTTTTGGTTTGTTTCAATGGGAGAAGGATTTTCAATAGATTCACTCTTTATGAAAACAGAATCTTCAATTTCTTGCTCATTGGCATCTTCCAATGAAGATCGAGAAATGCTCTCTGCTATTGAGCCTTTAGAAATAACAAGATGTTGCGTTCCAATACTATCATCTGCTTCAATACTAATATTAAGCTTAAAACGAGCTTCTAAATTAACAAGAATGTTGCGTTTATGATTTAATACATAAAGCGCTGTTGCTACGGGTGTGCGCACGATAATATTATATTGCGAATTATGAAGAAGATATTCTTCAATTGAGCGCATGACATGTAACGCAATGGATGATTCAGAACGTATATTTCCTGTTCCTGCGCAATGCGGGCAGGGCTGTGTTGTACTTTCTAAAACCGATATGCGAATACGTTGACGACTCATTTCTAAAAGGCCGAAGTGTGAAATATGACCTACTTGAATACGAGCACGATCGTTTTTTAAACAATCTTTTAATTTTTTTTCGACCAGCTTCACATTGCGTTCTTCAAGCATATCAATAAAATCAATCACAATTAAACCAGCAAGGTCACGCAAGCGTAATTGCCGCGCTACTTCTTCAGCAGCTTCAAGGTTAGTTTGTAAGGCTGTCTTTTCGACAGAGAATTCTTTCGTGGAGCGGCCAGAATTTACGTCAATAGCAACAAGTGCTTCTGTTTGATTAATAACAAGATAACCACCAGATTTTAAAGAAACTTGTGGTTGCAACATTTTATCAAGTTGAATTTCAATATTATTTCTTGCGAAAATGGGTGTAGGATCACGGTAAGGTTGCACAACTTTTGCATGACTTGGCATGAGCATACGCATAAAGTCTTTCGCTTCACGATATCCTTGGTCTCCAGAAACAAGAATTTCACTAATGTTCTTATTGTAAAGATCTCGTATAGAACGCTTGATGAGATTGCTTTCTTCATGGACAAGGCATGGCGCCGTTGACTCGAGTGTCAAAGTGCGAATAGTATCCCATAACCGCATAAGATATTCATAATCACGTTTAATTTCAGCTTTTGTTCTATTGGCACCAGCAGTTCGTAAGATAACGCCCATACCTTTTGGAACAGCTAATTCTTTTACGATTTCTTTAAGACGCTTACGGTCTTGTACGTTCGTAATTTTTCGTGAAATACCACCACCACGTGCTGTGTTGGGCATTAGAACAGAGTAACGACCTGCTAGAGATAAATATGTTGTAAGGGCAGCACCTTTATTACCACGCTCTTCTTTGATAACTTGTACCAACAAAATTTGACGTCGTTTAATGACTTCTTGAATTTTATACTGGCGCCCTTGTTTTCTTTGATAAATTGGGAGCTCTTCACGGATGTCCTCAGCACCGACCATTTCGATCTCATCATCAGAGATATCGGCATTTAATGCTTCTTCTGTATTATCAATTATTGTCGCTTCAGATGTGATGTCACTTTCAATATCGGCTGCAATGACATTGTTTTTTCCATTTTTTTTTGTTCTTCTGGAGCGTTTTTTATTTTTAGTTGCTTCTTCCGTAAAGGTATCTACAGAATTTTCTCCTATAGCTGCTTTTTCCTCTTCTTCAAGAAGAGCAAGTCGATCAGCAATAGGAATTTGATAATAATCAGGATGAATTTCAGAAAATGTTAAAAAACCATGTCGGTTTCCACCATATTCAACAAAAGCTGCTTGGAGAGACGGTTCTACACGCGTAATCCGTGCGAGATAAATATTCCCCTTGAGCTGTTTTCTATGTTCTGATTCAAAATCAAGTTCTTCAATTTTGTTGCCGTGAACAACAACAACACGAGTTTCCTCCGGATGGGAGGCATCTATAAGCATTTTGTTTGACATAAGTTAATATCCTGAAGGCGACATGCACAATTTTATTCAAACGAACGCTATAACTATTCGTAAACATAAAAGGCTGTCTGCCATAAAAGGGAGGTACCAGAAAAACAGGACGGAACACCACGTGCAGAGGCATGACTGCATTTACACCATTTCTCATCATTATTTCCATCTGTTTTTTATGACTCATATTTCTTAAAAGTCTCCGGTAAAATAATCTTTAAAACAGTTCGGATATCCGAACCAACGAATCTTAAGTAATGCAATCCTAATATTATAACATAGAAATTTTTCATCCATAAAAAAGTCTCAACGCATAATAGGCAAAAAACCTCTAAAGACAACTTAATATGAGTTACAGATAATTTAGATGACTATTATCAGCTAGGAAGCATAAATATTCTTTTATGTTGATATCATGCGTTTGGCAAGTAACAATGTAAATCATGTATAATTATAATATCTTTATGACCTTAATTTCGTTTTTGGGTGTTTATTTAGCTTTTATTGAAAAATAGAGAATAAATTGGTGTATCATTTTATATAACCAAGATAAATTATTACAAAGGTAATGTAGAGTATTTTGCTTATGATAAGAGTTTTTTTTACCAAAAAGCTGAAAACAGCTTATGGGGATGTTATTGTGCTCGTCACATACTTTTTATTATCTTTTTTTCTACTCCAAACCAGTGTTCAAGCCGCAGATCCTCTGAGACTTATTAATTTTCGAACCATTGGTGATAGTGTTCATACGCGTATTATTGCGGTTTTTAATTCAAAACCAAATGTTCGTTTACAGATTTTGGACAGGCCAGCACGTTTGGTTATCAATTTACCTACAATTGACTTTTCGATGCAAAATACGCCTTTAAAGAAACGGAATACATTATCCGTTATGCTTTCAGATGTACGTTATGCTTTCTCTGATATACAGACTTCACGCATTATTTTGACAAGTAAAACGGCTTTTGTGGTTGAAAAAAATGTCGTAAAAAAATTAAATAATGGTTTATGGCAGTTGCTGATTGATATTCGTAAAAGTACACAGGAAAAATTTGATGAGATATTAAAAAAACAGCAAAGAAGCAATTTTGATACACAAACACAGTTAATGCCAGCATATAATTTCCGTGTTGTTCTTGATCCTGGTCATGGTGGTATTGATGGTGGTGCACGGGGTGTTACTGGAATTTTAGAAAAAGATGTGACTTTAGACTTTGCGCGTGCATTGCGAGACGAATTACAAAAGGATTCTCATATTACCGTTGCTTTAACACGAGATTCCAATATTTTTTTAAGACTAAGTGAAAGAGTTAAAAAAGCGCAAGAGTTTGATGCTGATCTTTTTATATCTATTCACGCGGATACGATTGATTTACATTCTCTTCGCGGTGCTACAGTGTATACCATATCAGAAAAAGCCTCTGATGCCATTGCAAAATCTTTAGCTGAAAATGAAAATAAAGTTGATTTGCTTGATGGTTTGCCTGCAGATGAAACGCTCGAAGTTACAGATATTTTGATGGATCTTACACGACGTGAAACACATACATTTTCGGTTAATTTTGCAAATAGTGTTATTTCAAGTTTATCAAAGAATCATATTAACTTGATTAATAACCCACATCGGTATGCTAATTTTCAAGTTTTAAGAGCTTCAGATATACCCTCAGTCTTGATAGAGATAGGTTATTTATCCAATAAAGAGGATGAAAAGTTACTAAATGATCCTCATTGGAGAAAACAAATGGCAGCCTCTATTGCTCATTCTATTCGTCAATTTGCTGATTATAGGCAGAAAATGATACAGCCTCTTTAAATTTGTGAGAAAATAGAGTATCAATATGGGCTTCTAGTGTACCCTAGTATAAATAAAAGATAGAAAACAATTTCTCTTGATCTCAATCTTGTGGTGATATCCACTTGGTGTGTTTGAAGTAACGTATTTTTTCTTTAATTAATTCTTAAGAAAGCGATAGCCGTTTTTATGATAATTTTTTTAAGATATCTTCTTCGTTTTTTTATTGCTATTGGACTTTGTGGTGCAATAACGTGGGGTGTTATGACCAGTGGTCAAGCAAATGCACTCCCTGATTATGAAGTTCTTTCACTTTATGAGCCGCCGGTAATGACCCGCGTCCATGCTTCTGATGGCCGTCTTATGGCAGAGTTTGCAACAAAACATCGCCTCTATTTACCGATTCAATCAATACCAAAGCTTGTTATAAATGCTTTTATTTCGGCTGAAGACAAAAACTTTTATCATCATTTTGGTTTAGATCCTGAAGGACTTTCTCGAGCTTTGATCAATAATATTCGTAATATTGGTTCTGGAAGACGTCCAGAGGGTGCATCAACTATAACGCAACAAGTCGCTAAAAACTTCCTTTTAAGTTCAGAAACAACGTTAGAACGTAAATTTAAGGAAGCTATTTTAGCAATGCGTATTGAGAAAACTTATTCAAAAGATCATATTCTCGAACTTTATCTCAATGAAATTTATCTGGGTCGTGGCACTTATGGTATAGCAGCTGCTTCTTTGACTTATTTCAATAAATCCGTCAATGACCTGACGCTAGAACAATGTGCTTATTTGGCTGCTCTTCCAAAAGGACCAGCAAATTATGATCCATTTAAGAATACACAACGTGCTATTGATCGGCGTAATTGGGTTATAGACCGGATGATTGCAAATGGATATGTAACGCGTGAACAAGGTGAAAAAGCAAAAGCTAAACCTTTAGGAGCGACAATACGTGGGAGTGATAGCTATGTTTTTGCGGCTGATTATTTTACTGAAGAAGTGCGGCGTCGTTTAATACATCGCTATGGGGCTAAAACACTTTATGAAGGCGGGCTTTCCATTCGTACAACGCTTGATCCGCATTTACAACTTATTGCGCGACGTGCTTTGCACGATGGATTAATTAGATTTGATCATGCGCAAGGATGGCGTGGAGCTTATGCGCATATTGATGAGAAAAGTGATTGGGGGACAGAACTTGCAAATATCACAGGGCTAAGTGATGTTCCTGAATGGCGTTTAGCTGTTGTTCTTTCTACTAATCCCAACAAAGTAGAGATTGGTTTACAGCCACAGCGCGAAGCTTCAGGTATATTATCAAAAAAACGGGAAATTGCTGTTTTATCTGAAGCTGATTCAAAATGGGCACTCCATGTTGTAAAAGAAAATGGTTATCAAAAAACTGTTCAGAGCTTATCTCATGTTCTGCAAGTTGGGGATGTCATTTTTGTTGAAAAACTACCCAATACAAACAATACTTATCGTTTACAACAAATTCCAAAGGTTGAAGGTGCAATTGTTGCTATGGAACCTCATACAGGGCGCGTTCTTGCTATGGTGGGAGGATTTTCTTTTGCCGCATCTGAATTCAATCGTGCAACCCAAGCTTATCGCCAACCGGGGTCTGCTTTTAAGCCTTTTGTTTATGCAGCAGCTCTTGATAACGGATATACACCAGCATCCGTTGTTTTAGATGGCCCCATTGAAGTTCGTCAATATAATGGTGAAGTTTGGCAACCCAAAAATTATGGAGGTACCTTTGCAGGACCTTCAACGTTGCGTTATGGTATTGAGCGTTCTCGTAATCTTATGACAATACGGCTTGCCAATGATATGGGAATGCCTCTTGTCGCTGAATATGCAGAACGCTTTGGGATCGTAGATAAATTGCAGCCTTATCTTCCCATGGCTTTAGGGGCTGGCGAAACAACAGTATTACGAATGGTTACAGCTTATTCAGTTATTGCCAATGGGGGACGCTCTATTAAACCTTCTCTGATAGACAGAATTCAAGATCGTTATGGGAAGACAATTTATCGTCATGATGATCGTATTTGCGAAAATTGTAATACGCATTCATGGAATAATCAAAGTGAGCCCACATTGATTGATGAAAGAGATCAAGTTCTTGACCCTATGACGGCTTATCAGATTACATCGATGATGGAAGGGGTTGTTCAGCGTGGTACTGCGGCACGTTTACGTTATCTTAATCGACATATTGCTGCTAAAACAGGAACAACCAATGACTCTAAGGATGTCTGGTTTATGGGATTTACTCCTGATATTGTCGTTGGTATTTTTGTCGGTTATGATCAACCAGCTCCGTTAGGATATAATGGAACAGGAAGTTCATTAGCTGCGCCTATTTTTGGTGATTTTATGGCAGATGCTCTTAAAGGGAAGCCAGATGTTCCCTTTAAGATGCCAAAGGGCATGATTTTAATGCCAATTAATCGAAAAACAGGAATGCTTGCCGAAAGAGGAGATCAAGATGTTATTATAGAAGCATTTAAACCAGGGACTGGTCCTGCTGATATATATCAAGTTATTGGGAGTACAAATTCTTTTCAAGAAGGTGTTCCTGCAGTAACGACTTCTCCACAAGTCAACAAAGCACTTGAAAGTGGGACAGGTGGGCTGTATTAATCGAAAAAATCTCCTTTTGCCATGAGTCATGGTTTTTATCTCTTTTTTACAATGTCTGTTCTGTAAATAGAGTGATAGAATTGTACCATTTTCTGATAGCAGCTATTAAATTTGTATAAAATGCTAAGAGACACAACCAAAAAGAGTTTTTAAAAATACGGTGTTAAATTATGCGAGCAGAAATAGAAACATTAGTTGATGAAATCCAGAAAGCAATACAATTGCTAAGGGGGCATCTTTGACTGGGATCAATCACTAAAGCGTCTCGAATATCTTAATCAAAAAGCAGAAGATCCATCATTATGGGATGATGCACAACGAGCACAGGATATGATGCGTGAGCGTCAACGTCTTGATGATTCAATCAATGGTCTTTTATCATTTACAAAAACACTTGAAGAATGCATTGAGCTTATTGCGATGGGCGAAGAAGAAAGTGATGTTGAAATTATCGCTGATGCAGAAAGATCAATACGTAATCTTAAAAATGAGATAGATAAAAGGCAAATTGATGTACTTCTTTCAGGAGAAGCAGATCCGAATGATACCTATTTAGAAGTTCATGCTGGAGCAGGGGGAACAGAAAGCCAAGATTGGGCTTCTATGCTCTTACGTATGTATATGCGCTGGGCTGAACAGCATGAAATGAAGGTTGAAATTTTAGAAATTCATGATGGAGAAGAAGCAGGAATAAAGTCAGCGACTATTCTTGTAAAAGGGCATAATGCTTATGGAATGTTAAAAACAGAATCAGGCGTTCATCGTTTAGTGCGGATTTCTCCATTTGATTCGAATGCAAAGCGCCATACCTCTTTTGCAAGCATTTGGGTTTATCCAGTTATTGATGACAATATTGAAGTTGATGTTTCAGAGGCAGATGTGCGTATTGATACATATCGTGCATCGGGAGCAGGAGGACAACATGTTAACACGACAGATTCCGCTGTTCGCATCACGCATATAAAAACGGGTATTGTTGTTCAATGTCAAACAGAGCGCTCTCAACATAAAAATCGCGCTACGGCTTGGTCGATGTTGCGTGCACGGCTTTATGAAGAAGAGCTTAAAAAAAGAGAAGAAGAAAACAATGCTGCTGAATCTTCTAAAACAGAAATCGGATGGGGACATCAAATTAGATCTTATGTTCTTCAACCCTATCAGCTTGTCAAAGATTTGCGTACAGGAATTGAAAATACGGATCCACAATCCGTACTTAATGGTAATTTAGATGCATTTATAGAGGCAGCACTCGCACGGCGCATTTATAGACAAGACAAAAAAATTGAGGATATTCGTTAATTATATATCCTTCCTTCAAGCCATGTAGATTTTTTCTTAAGCTGTTCGTTTTATTGATGTTGTGATGTTACGATAGTCCTTGATACTTTAAAGGTTTAAAGAGGGATTTTCTTGTTTCTTTCTTCATTTTTTTTCTTACACGCCAATTCTGCTTATGATATTGCAAGTGATAGGAAGAATCTGAAATAAGGAAAATTTGCGATATTCGGGGGACTAATATAAATGTAAAACAATTCATTATCCTTATAAATCAATATATTGTAAAAATTGAATCCGTTGAAAAACTAAAAT
The DNA here is from genome assembly GCF_042195095.1 of Bartonella sp. CL435QHHD. Lineage (NCBI taxonomy): Bacteria > Pseudomonadati > Pseudomonadota > Alphaproteobacteria > Hyphomicrobiales > Bartonellaceae > Bartonella > Bartonella sp. CL435QHHD. The sequence continues at coordinate 76,468 of NZ_JBHINS010000027.1, read as the reverse complement.
CAATTAAGGAGGATAACTTTTGCTTTTTAAGGCAAATCAAACACTCAATTTACAAGTTACCATTATGATATAAAAGTGTTGCAGTAGCTAAAACATTTTCAGCATGCCCAGATACGCTTACTTTACGCCATTCTTCTGCTATTATTCCATTTGCATCAATTAAAAAAGTGCTCCGTTCAACTCCCATATATTTGCGTCCATACATGCTTTTCTCAACCCAAACACCATAAGCTTCGAGGGTTGTTTTTTCTTCATCAGAAACCAAGATGACATCAAGTTCATGTTTTACTTTAAATTTATCATGTTTTTTTACATTATCTGGAGAGATTCCAATAACAGAAACACCGATTTCATCAAATTTCATCTTTAATTTTGTGAAATCAAGTGCTTCGCTTGTGCAACCACTGGTGTCATCTTTTGGATAAAAATATAAAACAACAGACTTTCCTTTAAAGTCAGAAAGACATACCATCTCTCCTCCATCGCGCGGCAAATTAAAATCAGGAGCAAGAGCACCTTTCATTGGTCTTGTCATTATTTTCATCTTTCTTTCTTGTGTAACAGGTATAAGATATCAGAGTACACAGAAGAAAAGAACTATTCAACTCTCTAGAATATTATTGTTTTGAAGAGACCTTTATTTCCTAACAAAACTCGCCCTATCACAACAATTGAATTGAAAGAACAAGGTCGACAACATAAACAAAACAGCAAAAGATTATACTGGTTTCATCACAACATGTTTTTTCTTACCAAAAGAAAGTTTAACGGTTCCTTCTGCACTGACATCCCCTTCAATAATAAGATGTGTTTCATCCTCAATAATTTGATCATTTACACGGACCCCCCCACCTTGAACGTGTCGGCGTGCCTCACTATTAGATCTAGCGAGTCCTGCTTGTACTAAAAGAGTGAGCAATCCAACACCTTTTTTTAATTCTGAGGCATTAATTTCAACAGTTGGAAGATTTTCTCCTAGAGTTTTTTCTTCAAACGTCTTGCGAGCTGTTTCTGCTGCTGCATCAGCAAGAACACGTCCATGCAACATTGCTGTAATTTCTGTTGCAAGAATTTTTTTTGCTTCGTTAATTTCTGTCCCTTGTAATAGAGAAAGTTTAAGAATCTCATCCATTGGCAATGGAGTATAGAGCTTTAGAAATCGTGTTACATCAGCATCTTCTGTATTGCGCCAGTATTGCCAAAATTGATAAGGTGAAAGCTTATCCGCATTCAGCCATACAGCCCCATTCAATGATTTACCCATTTTGGCACCGGAAGAGGTTGTCAGCAATGGTGATGTTAACGCATATAATTGCGGTGTTCCTAAACGATGCCCTAATTCGATTCCGTTAATAATGTTGCCCCACTGATCAGAGCCCCCCATTTGCATACGCAATCCATAACGTTTATAAAGTTCAACAAAATCATAAGCTTGCAGAATCATATAATTAAACTCTAAGAATGACAAAGAGTGCTCACGCTCAAGTCTGAGTCTAACGGAATCAAATGACAACATACGATTGACAGAAAAATGTTTTCCTACATCACGCAAAAATTCTAAGTAGTTTAAATTGCATAACCATTCCGCGTTATTCACAATACAAGCATCGGTTTCTCGGTCACCGAATGTCAAATAGTTAGCAAATACCTTTTTAATACCATCAATATTTTCAGCAATATCATTTTGTGTCAGAAGGCGTCGCGCTTCATCTTTGAAAGAAGGATCACCAATCAATCCAGTTCCTCCACCCATTAAAGCAATGGGGCGATGACCTGTTTTTTGTAACCAATAAAGCATCATAATCTGAAGAAGACTTCCAGCATGTAAACTCGATGCTGTTGGGTCAAATCCAGTATAAGCGCTTACAGTTTCTTTTGAAAAAAGATCATCTAAGCCTTTTTCATCTGAAATTTGGTGGATAAAACCACGTTCGCTCATAATGTGTAAAAAATCAGATTTAAAGGCAAACACAGATTTAATTTCCTAATTTAAGAGTGCATTATTTTATAGAATAGGCGATTATATAATGAGTTATTAATGCGTTATCTATCATAACTGACACACACCTCACAAGAGAAAGAGACATATTGGTAACATAAAGATAATAATACAGGTATTATTTCCTTTTTACGCTAAAAAAGAGACTTATCAGTGATAGAAAACAGGTATGCTGTTATTCTCATTTCTATCCTGAAATAAAATTTAGAAAAATTTTAAATGCAAACGGAAAAAATTACTTTGTTATGATCAGAAACGACTTTTGCTAATTTTTTATAAATCTATCGTATTTTCCTAAGTTAGTGAAAGTATTTCAGGAGGAGGAGCGAGAAGTTCATTGGAGATATGGTTATCCAAATAGTGGGCACATCGCTCAATAAGTTCTTCATGACATCCACTGAAAAAGTGATTAGCCTCTTCTAATATTTCTTGTGTGATGATGATACCTTTTTGTGTTTTTAATTTATCGACAAGTATTTGAACATCTTTTGGAGGGGAAACTTTATCGATACCGCCATGAATGATAAGCCCAGAGGAGGGACAAGGTGCAAGAAATGAAAAGTCATAAACATTAGGCTGAGGGGCAACTGAGATAAATCCCTCAATTTCCGGTCGGCGCATTAAAAGCTGCATACCAATCCATGCTCCAAATGAATATCCTGCTACCCAACAATTTTTAGAGTCTGGATGTTGTGTTTGCACCCAATCGAGAGCAGCAGCAGCATCTGAAAGTTCTCCTATTCCATAATCAAATTCACCCTGACTACGACCAATACCACGAAAGTTAAAACGTAAAGTTGTAAAGCCACGTTGTTGGAACATATAAAAGAGGTCATAGACAATTTTATGATTCATAGTTCCACCAAATTGGGGATGAGGATGCAAAATAATCGCAATGGGTGCATTTTTTTGTTGTGAAGGTTGATAACGTCCTTCGAGCCGACCCGCAGGACCGTTAAAAATAATTTCTGGCATAAAATGCTCCTTAAATGCAATAAAAGGCTTTCATTGATCTTGGTCGACTTTTACCATAGAATCTCTTAAATAATTATTAGATATTCTTTTTTTAGTGCACTTTTCAAGAAAATTGCGCTATTTTTTTAATCAATTCATAAGATTAATGATTGCGATGTAAAATGGTTATAAAACGCCGATATTTTGATCATAACGCAACAACACCACTCAAAAAAGTGGCACGAATAGCGTTACTGGAATCTTTAGAAATATTTGGTAATCCATCATCTGTTCATAAGGAAGGGCGTGCGGCTAAAACTTTGTTGCAAAAGGCTCGTCGGCAAATCGCTGAAAATCTTAAAACAGATCCAGATCACGTGGTATTTACCTCTGGTGCGAGTGAAGCCGCAATGACTTTGTTAACACCCTTTTACAATATGGGGAATGCAAAAGTTAAATTTTCTCGTCTTTACCTTGGAGCGACTGAACATCCCTCTGTGGCAGAGGGAGGACGTTTTTCTAAAGAGTTGATAAGCGTCATTGCTGTTGATCAAGATGGGCTCATACAACAAGATAAATTAACATCACTCTTAACGGTTCATGATAAAACAAAAGGTTTACCTCTTGTTGCTATTCAAGCTGCAAATAGTGAAACGGGTGTTATTCAACCATTAACAGAAATCGCCGCTATTGTTCGGGATTTAGGAGGCACTCTTATTGTTGATTTGACACAATATGTAGATAAAAATTTTGTGGATATTAATCAGCTAGGAGGAGACTTTTTTATATTGTCTGCACATAAAGTTGGCGGTCCGAAAGGAATCGGTGCTTTTGTTTCATGTGGTAATCTTCTCATGCCACACCCTCTTATTACTGGGGGAGGACAAGAAAAAGGTCTCCGTGGAGGAACAGAAGCATTGCCCCTTATTGCTGCTTTTGGGGCAGCAATAACTGATTGCTTCACACAGGAGGAAATAAAACAGTTAATATATTTACGCAATAAATTAGAAGATGGACTACAAAGAATAAGTAAAAATGTTGAAATTTTTGGCAAAAGAGTTCAACGTTTGCCAAATACAACTTACTTTACCGTGAAAAATATAAAAGCTGAAACGATGCAAATTGCTTTTGATTTAGAAGGGTTTTCTTTATCATCCGGCTCTGCTTGTTCTTCGGGAAAAGTAAAACAAAGCAAAGTGTTGGAGGCAATGGGGTATCATGTTCCAAATGGTGCCATTCGCATTTCGCTAGGGCGTGGCACAACTTCTGAAGATATTGATGATTTTCTGTCGTTTTTTTCTCAAATTATAAGCAGGAAAAAAGGGGAAGGTTTATCATCAGAAAGTTATAAAAATTAGAATTATTTTAAAAATAAAATAAGTTTGATTGAAATTTTTGCACTTTACCTATAGCCTAGAGATAACTTGCTTACTTTAATCTTGTAAAAAACAAGACTTTAGTTACCGGTTTTTGACGCCAAAAAATGGAGAAAATTTATGCCGGCAATACAAGAAACGATACGCCAAGTACGTGAAATAGATGTTGACCAATATAAATATGGTTTTGAAACCAATATTGAAACCGATAAAGCTCCAAAAGGCTTAAATGAGGATATTATCAAATTTATTTCCGCTAAAAAACATGAGCCTGAATGGATGCTAACATGGCGCTTAAAGGCTTACCGACGTTGGCTGACAATGCAAGAGCCTCATTGGGCGCGTCTTGAATATCCTAGAATTGATTTTCAGGAGCTTTATTATTATGCTGCTCCAAAAAATCATACAGGACCAAAATCTTTGGATGAAGTGGATCCTGAGTTATTAGCAACGTACGAGAAACTTGGCATTCCCCTTAAAGAACAAGAGATTTTGGCAGGAGTAAGAAAACAGTCTGATCCCTCCACTTTTGATGACAGTATGTCTGTATCGGGGCAGGTGGCTGTTGATGCAGTCTTTGATTCTGTTTCTGTTGTAACAACATTCAAAAAAGAGTTGGCACGCGCCGGTGTGATTTTTTGTTCTATTTCAGAGGCGATTATTGAACATTCTGAGCTTATTAAAGAATATTTAGGAACAGTTGTACCTATAAGTGATAATTATTATGCGGCCTTAAATGCAGCTGTCTTTACAGATGGTTCATTTGTTTATATTCCCAAAGGGGTTCGTTGTCCTATGGAGCTTTCAACTTATTTTAGGATTAATGAACGCAACACTGGCCAATTTGAACGAACATTGATTATCGCCGCTGAAGATTCCTATGTTTCTTATCTTGAAGGGTGTACAGCACCCCAACGTGATGAAAACCAACTTCATGCTGCTGTTGTTGAGCTTATTGCCCTTGAAAATGCAGAGATTAAATATTCTACAGTACAAAATTGGTATCCTGGCGATAGAGATGGAAAGGGTGGTATTTATAATTTTGTGACGAAGCGTGGAGATTGTCGAGGTGATAGCTCTAAAATTTCATGGACACAAGTTGAGACTGGTTCTGCGATTACTTGGAAATATCCATCCTGCTTACTCCGTGGTGATAATGCGCGTGGAGAATTTTATTCTATTGCCGTTGCAAACGGTCATCAACAAATTGATTCCGGTACAAAAATGATTCATTTGGGAAAAAATACTTCCAGTCGCATTATTTCCAAAGGTATTTCTGCAGGTTTTTCAAATAACACGTATCGAGGACAAGTCACAGCTCATCGAAAAGCACAAAATGCGCGTAACTTTACGCAATGTGATAGTTTGTTAATCGGGAATGATTGTGGTGCACATACAGTTCCTTATATTGAAGCAAAAAATGCAACAGCTCAGTTTGAACATGAAGCCACAACATCAAAAATTTCTGATGACCAACTTTTTTATGTTATGCAGAGAGGAATTCCCGAAGAAGAAGCTATCGCATTAATTGTAAATGGTTTTGTAAAAGAGGTCATTCAAAAACTTCCCATGGAATTTGCTGTCGAAGCACAAAAGCTTATTGGTATTAGCCTTGAAGGTAGTGTTGGATAATTTTATTTAATTAGATAAATAGAAGACTTTATGTAAAAAGGCTGTAACAGTAGCATATAATGCTAAAAATGACCTCTATGCTAATTACAAAAGTAGATGGATGCTAAGGCAAAATAATCCGCATCTGTATCTGAAAAAACAGCCAAAACAGGATTAAATTATGTTAGAGATAAAAAATTTGCACGCCCGTATTGCTGAGACCGATACAAAAGTTATTCGTGGTTTAAACTTGACAGTTCAAGATGGAGAAGTTGCCGCTATCATGGGACAAAATGGAGCCGGAAAATCAACTTTGTCTTATTTACTTGCTGGTCGTGATGATTATGAAATAACAGAAGGAGATATTCTCTATAATGGGCAATCACTTTTAGAAATGGATCCAGCAGAACGTGCTGCATATGGTGTTTTTCTTGCATTTCAATATCCAATGGAAATACCAGGAGTAGCAACAATGGAATTTTTAAAAGTTGCGATGAACTCTCAACGCAAAGCACGAGGTCACGAAGAACTTAAAATTCCTGAATTTATAAAATATGTTAAAGAAGTTTCAGCCAAACTTGAAATAGATATGGATATGCTAAAGCGTCCATTAAATGTAGGTTTTTCAGGTGGAGAAAAAAAACGCGCTGAAATTTTACAAATGGCACTTCTTGAACCTAAACTTTGCATTTTAGATGAAACGGATTCTGGTTTAGATATTGATGCACTAAAAATTGTTGCAGATGGTGTTAACAAACTTCGGGATTCAAAACGTTCATTTCTGGTGATTACCCATTATCAACGGCTACTTAATTATATTATTCCTGATACGGTACATGTTCTTTATAAAGGACAAATTATCAAAAGCGGTGATAAATCCTTAGCGCTTTATTTAGAGGAAAATGGGTATGCTGATCTTATCAGGGAAGCGGTTTGAGGTTATTAAATATGAATGCACAGCAAAACTTGTTAGCGGTTGAAGAAAATATCCTCAGTAATTTTAATCAGTATGTAAACGACTTACCTGGTGATAAAGCTGTACAGGAAATCCGCAAGAAAACTATTGAGCAGTTTCAAATGACACGGCTTCCTTCCCGTAAAATCGAAAGATGGCATTATACCAATCTGCGTACCTTACTGAAGTCTATTAGCAATTTTTCAAAAGTTCAAGACAATCAATTGGTTGATGCATTGCTTTCAGAAAGTGCTGTTTTCTCCATAAACAATGGAAAAACATCGATAGAGTCAAAGGTAGACAATATTACAGTAAAACGCCTTTCAGACGCATTAAAAGATAATTCTGTGCAGATAAATCAAAACATTTCTGATGAAGATTTTATTGGACAGTTAAATACAGCTTTTGTTACAGATGGTTGGCTTTTTCACATCCCTGAAAATACAAAGTTAAATATACCCATTGAATTACAAAATATACAAATGGGGGGACAATCTCATATTTTTTCGGATATAAAAGTTGATAAAAATAGTCAAGTTATGTTTATTGAACATCAGGTTGGCAATGATAAAGATACCTTTGTCAGTTCAATATTTTCATTAAGTATTGCTGCTGATAGTGATGTTACGTGGATTCTCATTCGCAATCGTGATTTTAATTCTACACAATTTGGTCGATTTTGTGCTGTTCTTGATCAAAGAGCGAAGTTATCACTTTATGTCATTAATATAGGGAGTCAATTAAATCGCCAAGAAATCGATATTGAATTACAGGGAGAAGAATCTAATTTTCAATTACGCGTCATAAATTTATTATCAGGACAAACACATAGTGATCTTACAATGACTGTTCGTCACGTGGAAGAAAAGTCAACATCAACCGAAATTATACGCAATGTGGTTACAGATAAGGCTGTTGGTGTTTTCCAAGGAATAATACGTGTTTCTCAAAAAGCGCAAAAAACAGATGCACGCATGGCTTGTAATAGCCTTATTCTTTCAGATGATGCAGAATTTAATGCAAAGCCTGAACTGGAGATTTTTGCTGATGATGTTGCGTGCGGTCATGGTGCAACAGTTGCTAATATTAATCATGATTATCTTTTTTATCTTATGGCGCGTGGTATCCCATTTAAAACGGCTCGTGCACTTTTGATTAAAGGATTTATCTCTGAGCTCATTGATGACATCAAGCAGGATAAGATTCAAATCGTTTTGGAGAATATCATTAGTAAATGGCTTGAAAAAAATGTTTAAGGTAGAAAAAATGGAAAATAACATACAAACATTTACTTATAATGTCGAAGAAATTCGGCGTGATTTTCCTATTTTACACCATCAAGTTTATGGAAAGCGATTAGCATATCTTGATAGTAGTGCTTCTGCCCAAAAACCAATGTCAGTACTCAATGCAATGAATAATTATTATCACTATAGTTATGCTAATGTGCATAGGGGAATGTATTTTTTAGCCAATATAGCAACACAATCTTATGAAAATTCTCGTGAAACCGTTCGTGTTTTTCTAAATGCTCAAAAAGCTGAAGAAATTGTTTTTACGAAAAATGCAACAGAAGCTATTAATACTGTTGCTTATGGTTGGGCGATGCCAAAACTCAAAGAAGGTGATGAGATTGTTCTAACGATCATGGAACATCATTCAAATATTATTCCTTGGCATTTTCTCCGTGAACAAAAAGGTGTTAAACTTATTTTTGTTCCTGTCGATGAAAATGGTGTTCTGCACATTGAAGATTTCCAAAAGGCTTTAAGCGAAAAAACGCGGCTTGTTGCTATAACGCATATGTCCAATATATTAGGAACTGTGCCTCCTGTTAAAGAGATTATTAAACTAGCACATCAAAATTCTATTCCGGTTCTTGTTGATGGTTCTCAAGGAGCAGTACATTTAACCGTTGATGTGCAAGATCTCGATTGTGATTGGTATGTCTTTACAGGTCATAAGCTTTATGGTCCCACTGGTATTGGTGTTTTGTATGGTAAAGAAGATAGATTAGAAGAAATGCGTCCTTTTCAAGGGGGAGGGGAAATGATCGAGGAGGTAACAACCGATAAGGTGTTTTATAATGCTCCTCCTTACCGTTTTGAAGCAGGTACCCCTCCTATCGTTGAAGCTATTGGATTAACTGCGGCTATTGATTATATACAAGAGAAAGGTCGTAGCACGATTCATGCCCATGAGAGGTCCCTTTTAGCTTATGCGCAGGAAAAACTTAAAATGGTTGAGTCATTGCGTATTTATGGTCATTCTCCCAATAAAGGAGCTATTATATCATTTACAATTGAAGGAATTCACGCCCATGATATCGCTATGTTTATTGATAGAAAAGGGGTTGCAATACGTGCGGGAACTCATTGTGCACAGCCTTTATTACAGCGCTTTGGTCTAACATCTATTTGCCGCGCATCGTTAGCCATGTATAACACTAAAGAAGATATAGATCAATTGGTAGAAGCATTGCAAGAAACAAGGACATTTTTTAATGGCTGAATTAATTGAAGAGCGTCATTCTACAGAATCTGTTGAAACTGTAAGTGAAAATAAAAAATCTTACATATCAGCAATTCCAGCAGATGAAATTGATCGTATGACGAATGATATTATTGCTGCTCTTAAAACAGTTTATGACCCAGAGATTCCTGCTGATATTTATGAGCTAGGACTGATTTATCGTATTGATATTGAAGATGATCGTTCAGTAAAAATTGAAATGACTCTTACAGCACCGGGATGCCCTGTTGCTGGTGAAATGCCGGGGTGGGTAGAAAATGCAGTCAGTGCAGTTGAAGGGGTTTCGTATGTTGAAGTCACTATGACTTTTGATCCACCATGGACACCTGATTGTATGTCAGAAGAAGCTCAAATTGCTGTCGGATGGTACTAAAAGTATTGTTAAGAGACTCTAATTTAGCCATTCATGAATAAGCTGTTTACTTTTCACAAGCATTTGAATTTAAGGACGATCTCATGAGTTATAATAAACAAAAACTAGAACTCACTTGGATTGGAAAAGAAAAACGCCCAAAACTAGAGCCTCGTATCTTATTAGAAGATCTTGAAAAATCTTATCACGCTTCGCATCAAATATCATCCCAAGATATTTTTGATAATAAGCTTATTTTTGGTGATAATTTGCTCGCGCTCAAAGCGCTTGAGAAAGAATATACGGGGAAGGTAAAATGTATCTATATCGATCCGCCTTATAATACAGGCAATGCCTTTGAACATTATGAAGATGGTTTAGAGCATTCCATATGGCTCAGTCTTATGAGAGACAGGCTAGAATTGTTACATCATTTACTGGCGGATGATGGAAGTATCTGGATATCAATTGATGATGATGAACAAGCCTATCTTAAAGTGATGATGGATGAAATTTTTGGTCGCCAAAATTTCATCAACAATATTATTTGGCAAAAGAAATATGCTCCACAAAATGATACAAAATGGCTTTCCGATAACCATGATTTTATCATGGTTTATGCCAAAGATAAAACGATTTGGCGCCCTCAATTGCTTCCTCGTTCAAACAATATGGATGCGCGCTATAAAAATCCTGATAATGATCCTCGCGGTCCTTGGAAATCTGGAGATTTATCCGTAAAAAGAGTAACACCTAAGGATATTTATGAAATCATCACACCTTCTGGACGCAAGGTAATGCCTCCTAATGGTAGAAGTTGGGCTATGAATAAAAAAAAATTCTTTGAATTATTGAACGATAATCGTATTTGGTTTGGTCCAACAGGAAGTAATGTTCCTTCTATGAAACGTTTTTTATCAGAAGTAAAAAATGGTATGGTTTCAATGACGATTTGGCTCTATACAGAAGTGGGACACAACCAAGATGCCAAAAGAGAAGTCAAAGTTTTTAATTCTGATAATGTCTTTACAACTCCCAAACCTGAGCGGTTAATGGAACGCATCATTCAACTTGCCACTAATCCTGGTGATCTTGTTTTAGATTCTTTTGCGGGTTCCGGCACAACCGGTGCTGTTGCCCATAAAATGGGAAGAAAGTGGATTATGATTGAACTTGGTGAGCATTGTCACACCCACATTATCCCTCGTTTAAAACAAGTCATTGATGGAACTGATCAAGGGGGAATTTCCAAAAGTGTCAATTGGCAAGGTGGCGGTGGATTTCGCTATTATCGCCTTGCACCTTCTCTGTTACAAAAAGATCCATGGGGACAATGGATTATTAGTCGCGAATATAATGCTGCGATGCTTTCAGAAGCAATGTGCAAACATATGGGATTTACCTATGCACCTGATGAAAATCATTATTGGATGCAAGGGTACTCAACCGAAACAGATTATATTTATGTCACAACAAGCGCTATGACCCATGAACAACTCCGTATAATGAGTGAAGAGGTAGGCTCTCATCGCACGTTGCTGATTTGTGGTACAGCCTTTGATACAAAATCAGCATCCTTTGAAAATCTGACACTCACTAAAATCCCCCGTGCAGTGTTAGAAAAATGCGAATGGGGAAGGGACGATTACAGTTTAAATGTAGCCAATCTTGAACCAGTGATTGTGGTAAAAGAAAACAACAAAAATAAAGATATTGCGCAAGCAGAATTAGATTTATTTGAATAGTATATAAAAAGCGGAGTTTTTCATGAACACTATTGAAAAAAGGATTTCTGCTCGCTTATCGTTACGTGATCCTCAACGTGAATCTTTAAATATTTTGGTTAAAATCTTAGAAAATATAGAGCTTTCTAAAAATGCTGATTTGGTTGCAGAGTTAGAAGTGATAAAAAATCTTTATCCTTCTGTACAAGATTTTGAACGAAACTTTCCCTCTTTTTGTTTTGCCTTAGCAACGGGTGTTGGAAAAACGCGACTTATGGGGGCTTTTATTAGCTATCTTTACTTAACAGGTCGCAGTCGCCATTTTTTTGTTTTAGCGCCAAATTTGACTATTTATGAAAAGTTAAAACAGGATTTTAGTCCCCAAAGTCCGAAGTATGTTTTCAGTGGAATGAGTGAATTTATTGCCAATAGACCCGTTATTATTACAGGTGAAGATTATGAAAGTGGTAAAGGTATTCGCGTTGATGAACACCATTTTGAAGGACAAAAGCGTTTGTTTGAGAATAGAGATACGGCCTTTATCAATATTTTTAATATTTCTAAAATTAATACAACAGATAATAAAAAAGGCGCACTAAAATCTAGTATTCCGCGAATTAAACGCTTACAAGAAACGATTGGTGAAAGTTATTTTGATTATCTCGCAAATCTTCCTGATTTAGTTTTGTTAATGGATGAAGCACATCGTTATCGAGCTTCTGCTGGTGCGGCAGCAATTAATGAGTTAAAACCTGTTTTAGGAATAGAGCTTACAGCGACACCAAAAACAATAGGTGCAAAACCCGTAGATTTTAAAAATGTTGTCTATAGTTATTCACTTGCAGAGGCTATGAGGGATGGTTTTGTAAAAGAGCCTGCTGTTGCTACACGTAAAGATTTTCAACCTCAAAATTATACATCTGAACAATTAGAACATATCAAATTACAAGATGCAATTCATGCCCATGAAAACGTGAAAGCAGATTTAATTGTCTATGCAAAAGATTATAACAAAAAGTTCGTTAAGCCTTTTATTTTAGTTGTCGCTCAAGATACAAATCATGCACAGAAATTGCGTGATTTATTGGAATCAGATGATTTTTTTGCAGGAGCTTATAAGGGAAAAGTTATAGAGATTCATACAAAACAGTCGAATATAGAAGAAGATCAAAATATTCAAAAGCTGATTGCAATTGAAGATTCTCATAACCCAACAGAAATTGTTATTCACGTTAATAAATTAAAGGAGGGGTGGGATGTTACTAATCTCTATACTATTGTACCGTTGCGTGCATCGGCTTCAGAAATTTTAACAGAGCAAACAATTGGGCGCGGATTGCGTTTGCCTTATGGGTATAGAACAGGCGTGGAAGCTATTGATCGTTTAACAATTATTGCGCATGATCGTTTTCAAGATATTATTGATCGTGCAAACGATCCAAACTCAATTATAAAAAAGCATATTGAGATTGGAACAGGGGGTGATATATCCTCTGAAAAGACAGATATAGTGACAGTTCCAAGTCAAGTAGAAGCTTTATTGATGCAAACGATGGTAACACGTAATTCCGATATAAATGGAGCATCTTCTGATTTACAAGGTATCATATTACGTAATACAGATTCCCCTACATTAACGCCTGAGGAGCAAGAAATTGCAGCGATCGCGTGGGATCTTATCAAAGAGAATGATAAATTGCCAAGTTCTCAAATGCTTTGTTCTGCACAGATACAAGAAAAAATTGCTAATAAAGTTATGAATATTAAGCCTTCATCACAAAAGTCTCTTGTATCAAAAGTGGTGACAATTCTGACAAAACAATTAACAGAACTGATAATAGATATTCCAAATATTATACTCATACCTTCGCGTGATGTTACTTATGGTTTTTATGATTTTGATTTAAAAAATCTAGAAAGCTTAAATTTTCAACCTGTTAGTAAAGAACTTTTAATTCGAGAATTGCGTACCCATAAAAGCATTTTTCTTACTTCTAAGAATGAATATGTAAAAGAGCCTTATCTTGAAAACTACATCATTCGTGGTTTGATTGATAATGACTTTGTCGATTATGATAACCATACGCTCTTATTACGAAAATTAGCTAGTCAGATAGTAGAACATTTCCGATCTTATTTACCCAATGATACAGCTGTTGAGAACGTATTAATTCACTATCAGCACAAGCTTACTAGTTTTATTGTTGCGCAATTAAGAGAACATCAATGGGAAACGCAAAAAGATTATGCGGTTAAAGTTACACGAGGTTTTACAACTTTATCACCTATCCATTATGTGTTACCGCAAGGGACGTCTCCTCTTGATTTTCGTAATATTCCTGCCATTAAAAGTGATATTAAAAAACTTGTATTCAGCGGCTTTAGAAAATGCTGTTATCCTTTACAAAAGTTTGATTCAGTAGAAGGGGAATTACGATTTGCTCAAATATTAGAGGATGATGCACAAGTCTTGAAATGGATGAAACCCGCTCGAGGTTTTTTCAGAATAGAATATGATAAAGGATCGACTTATGAACCGGACTTTGTTGTAGAAACGAAGGATGCCAAATATCTTTGTGAGCCTAAAAAAGCCTCTGAAATGCAAAATCCTATTGTTTTAAAAAAGAGAGAAGCTGCAGTTCAATGGTGTTGTCATGCAACGCGCTATGCGGCGACTTATGGCGATAAAAAATGGTATTATGTTCTTATTCCCCATGATGCTATTAAAGCAAATAGTAGTTTTGAAGGTTTGTGTGCAGAGTTTACCATTTCAGAATCTATACTTGAGAGCTCGTAACTTTTTGCTTCAAAAATAAAACACATAAGTTTTTTAATTGACGGGTGTGAGGTTCAATCAAATGTTTGAATAATTATTTTTAACTTTTTTCTAACGACGTTAAAATAAAAAGAAAAATGTATAGAAAAGTTATACAAGATTATGCTTTTGTATGGGGATTTGTAGCACATTTACAATTTTTTATAAAAGTACAATCTTATTTTCCTTATGTGAAAAGATCTTTGAGTTATAGTCATAAATTAAAAAAATATTTTGATTTTATTGAGTAATTTGATAAATGTTCTTTTTTTAAAAAACTTAAACAGTTTATTGTTCTTTCATTTAAAACGCCTGAATATAATGAAATACCCAGAGAATAAAAGGGGGAGTTTTTCATATGACTTTAAATTTAACAAACACTGTTTTTAATTTTTTAAAGAAAAACCCGACAAAAAAGTTTACAGCTCGAGAAATTGCTCAATGGATATTTGAAAATTACCCAGAGAAATGCCGCCAAAAACAAAAGCATTCAACGGCGATAATCAATCCCCTTAATAGTGATGCTGCTCTTATTCAGCAAATTGTTGCTGAAATAGGATCGCAGCGCCCTCAATTACAAAAGCGTTATTCAGAAATTAAAACCACTGAAGGACGACCGCGACAATATTATTTTACTAAACAAACAGATAGTGCTGAAATTGACGCAATAGAGGACAATGCAAAGAGTAGAACAGAAGGTGGCTCTGTTAAAGAGCATGATCTTTATCCGTTATTATCTAAATTTTTATGGTCAGAGCTTGCAGTTTATAGCAAGCGCATTAATGAGAAATGTTCTCGTAATAAACATGGTGCAGGCGGAAATAAATGGCTTTATCCAGATCTCGTAGGGATGCAAGATTTAAGCAAGGAATGGAATCGTGAAATCAAAGACTGTGTTTTGCAATATTTTGATAAAAAGACAAAGCTTTGGTCTTTTGAAGTAAAAATTCTCATCAATCGTTCAAATTTACGAAAAGCATTTTTTCAAACAGTTAGTAATTCTTCATGGGCTAATTTGAGTTATTTAGTAGCTAGTGAAATTGAAGGAGTTGATACATTAAAAGAGCTTCGGATGCTTTCAAGTTTGCATGGAATTGGATTTATAAGACTTAATAAGGAAAACTCTTCCGAGAGTGAGATCTTAATTCCTGCCAAAGAACGTAGTGATATTGACTGGGATACTGCTAATAGATTAGTGGAGGAAAACAAAGATTTTCTTGATTATATTAAGCTTATTCGTCAATTTTATCAAACTGGTGAGATGCGTTCTCTAGATTGGGATCATATGTATCTATGAGGGGTATTTTTAAAAAGACTCCATTGTTTAAAAGCCCCTTTTTCAGAGTGATGAAAAATTACTCTAACTATTTTGTTTGACTTATTATATTGATATTGTATCAATTAAATTTTTTTCGCGTACCTCATGAGTGGGGTTGAGTCGGGGAAGAGTAAAAATTCTGTTTTAGGCCTGTTCTATTTTGTGCATTGGGCATGATTCCATTAGATACTAGACTTAATGACTATAATTTATTACAAATTTGCTACTTTAGAGAGTGAAATTCGACTTTTTTGCTTTGTTTATATCAAGCATTAAAAATATTACTTTCTCATATTGAAGTCTTCTTACGGAGAATTTACACTACTATTTCTTTAATTTCTACTGCTGTTCATTTTGATTATTATTAAGTTTTTTATTATCCGAAGTAAACATTCAAAAATATTAATTTTATAAAATATTCACACAGTTTACTCAATTTCTTGAAATAGATTTAAAAAATAAATTTTTCTCACATCTTATAGTAAAGGGGTGTACTATCACAGTTTGCCACAATACTCTCTTTATTTTTCAATAATACCGCACGCTAAACGTGCACCACCTCCGCCAAGCGGTAATGGTTTATCTGATTGATTATCAGCCCCTAAATGAATGACTAAAGAGCGCCCTTTAATTTCAGAGATTTTTTTTAATCGTGGAGCAAGAACGCTCATTATGGCATATCCGTGCTTATCAACATAAAGTGCTGGTAAATCACCAAGATGACCATTGACATTATAAGGTCCTAAATGTTTTCCGGTATGTTCCGGATCATAATGTCCACCTGCGCTTCCACCAATTATGCCATCTTTTGTATCACATGAAGGATTCACATGTACATGAAAACCATGCATCCCTTCTGATAAAGTAGATAAATTAGGGATGAAAATCAAACCGTACGTGTTTTCTTCAATTTTAATGCTACCAATAGCCTTTTTGAAATTGTTATCTTCTAATTTATAAATATTTACTTGTGTTGATAGTGCTAATACAGAATTTTTATGAATTAAAAATGCCATAAAAAACAATAATGATAATAATATTTTTTTCATAAAATACCTTTATACTTATTTTAAATAGATTATTATCTATAATTAATAATCTATATTAATAATATATTATATAAGTGTCTTAAATTGAACTTTTACAAAAATAATTTAAATAGAAATATTAGTTATTAGAAAGAGCAAATAAATTAAAGTATGTTTATATATATATTTCTAAACATAACTTTCATTTTTTGATCTATAAAAAATGTAGCTTCCATAGACTGATAATTATATCTCGCTTACATTTCTTCAAGAGATGCTTTAAAAAATCTACTTTTTTGATGTATAATAAAGAATTAAGCAAACAGTTTTAATAAGTTAGATGTTATTTCATTTATAATATGATAATCGTTTCATCAAAAAAAAGAACATATAATTTGTTGATGATTTAATTGTTTTTCATAGAAAAAATGACGAGAAATTTCTATTCATTATGAAATTTATAAGAGAAAGAATTATTATGATTCATATAAATTTCCCATAAAATACAGCATATACCGACACTTCCTCCCATTCCTGATCCTATCAGTGCTCCTATTATTATTCCGGCAGAAAGTGCTACTCCTATACCCATTGCGATAACTGGACCAAATCCTGGAAGAGCAATATAACCATAAGCTGAAAGAATTGCCGCGATAGCTCCTGATATGCTTCCATTTAAACCGCCAATGAAAGCAAATTCTTTAATAGAATGGCAGCACTTTTTTAAATTTTTTTTCTTACGGCTGTAAAAAGAAACGTTGCTGTAAGTTTTAAAATCAATCATATTCTTTTCTTTCATTTTGAATGCTAACCGTTCCTGAATAGTCAACGGATACGAAAAAATGGGACTTTTTAAATTTTACTAAAGCACGCCAGATGCCATTGTCATCTAAACGCAATCGTTTAATATTCTCAAAACCATTTTGCATAAGACAATTTTTAACTTGTGAAGCAGTAAATGAGTTCTGACCTATTTTAGTGACATTTTGAGTAGAGCTATAGGTAAAGGTTTGACAATAAGGAAGGTGAAAAACTTCACTTATTGAAGTAGTGACTATCAACGAGACACATACAATCATTATAAAAAAAGTACTTAATTTCAAAAATTTATTTAGTGTCATCTTGTTACCATTTGTTAAAACAACACTTCATTAACCTCTGTGTTACTAACAGGTTCCAAAGATGATTTTATTTTTAATATTATACTTAATAATAAAAAGATTTTAAAATCCATTGATTAAATAAAACTGTTTTTTATTATTTATTTTCTTATTAAAATTAATATTATAAAATAACTCTTTAAAAACGGTATTATTTTTCATTTTCTTTATAGTGCAAAATTTAACAGATGTGATTTAGCAAGATATCTTTACAATTTAAGCTTTAGTCTATAATTAAGTTTTATCTTATTTCATATCAATATGCTAAATATATATAATAATTTTTTCTTTCCTAGAAAGAACAAAGATATTTTTTGCATCAGTAATATGATATGATTGCAAAATGCAATTTATTATTTTTTTATTTTACGTTATTATCCATTATTGTTCAGTAGGGCTGTTTTGATGATTTTGTTGGAGATATTTGCATAATTTCCTTGAATCCATAACCCGGATACATTCCTTCGCGCATAAATAAATTACGTAATGGTGGAAAACTATGTAACAAACCAAGCCCAATGCTTCGTATGATATGAACAGGCAACATATGAGAAAGTAGAGCAGAGTTCAGTGTATGAACAGCTCCACTTCGGATTAATATATCTGGTTTGCGACATTTGTTATAATGTGCAACAATCATTTCAGAGTTAGAATTGGATATTTTATTAGGTAAAATATCAATTAAAGTTTGGACATCACGGAATCCTAAATTCAATCCTTGTGCCCCAATAGGGGGGAAAACATGAGCGGCTTCACCGACTAAAATTGTTCGATTAGCAGCAAAATGACGAGAAAGAAGTCCGAAAAGCGGCCATGCTTGAATTGATGTTTCTAAGCTTAGCTTTCCAAGCATTGATTGCATTTTGTTTTCGATCATTTTTGCAATTGTTTTTGGTTCTGTATTCAATAATTCTTCAGCACGGGAAGGATGAACAACCCATACAAGACTAGATCTTCGTCCTGGTAGTGGAACCTGTGTAAATGGACCGTGTTCTGTATGAAATTCGGTTGATGTATTTTGATGAGAAAACTCATGAGAAAAGTTGAGAACAAGTGCTTTTTGTGGATAATTCCACTGTTTGACACTTATCCCTGCTGCGGCACGTGTAAGAGAGTGACGTCCATCAGCTGCAATAACAAGTGGTGCTTGAATGACTCTACAATCAGCAAGAGTAATACATACATGTTTTTTTGTGTGATGAACAGATTTGGCTGCAGAAACAAATCTTGTAATATTGGGCGTATGTGTAACAGCATCGACTAAAGCACTGTTCAATTTTACATTAGGTATATTATAGCCAAAAGCTTTTTCACCAATTTCAGCAGAAGAAAAATGCACCGTAGGAGCATGCACAATTCTAGAAGTTATATCTATAATTCTCATGGAAGATAAAGCTGCTGCATGTTTTTGAAGATTATCCCAAATATTGAGTTTTTGAAGCATGCGTATTGCAGGCATCATAAGAGCAGTTGTCCGTAACTCATCTGTATGAGCAGGGGGCCCAACAAGAAAAACAGAAAGCCCCTCATGTGCAAGACTCAGCGCCGCTAACATTCCGACAGGGCCTGCACCAATAACAGCAATATCTTTATGCTCTTCCTTTTCAAATATCACAATGACTTGAACCTTTCTCCATTGAGAAAATATTTTAACATTTCCAAATGATCGCTCTCTTTTTATTATATGAAGCTCTTCTATTATAGTATGTAATAAATAATGCGATATAAAAAAGTAACCTTTTTATGATTTTTTAAAATGCTGAGTTATATCATCGGTAAAAAATGGCGTATTGATAGATGGTTGAAGACTTTAAAAACGAGGATAAGAAAAACTTGAAACGTAAACTAACAAAGAAAATCAAAACAAATGCTAAATTATTACGCCATAAAAAAGTAACAATGCCACAAGCAAAGGCCTTTTCTGTTCATTTACTAACAGCTTCGGGATCATTTTTAGCGTTTCTTTCTCTTATATCAGCCTCTCAAAAAGAATGGACAGCTATGTTCTGTTGGCTTGGGCTTGCTCTTCTCGTTGATGGTATAGATGGACCAATTGCACGTAAACTTGATGTTAAATACGTTCTTCCAACATGGTCTGGAGAGCTGTTAGATAATATTATTGATTACGTGACTTATGTCTTAATTCCTGCCTTTGCACTCTATCAAAGTGGTTTTATGGGGGTAGGGTTATCATTTTCATTGAGTGCAATTATTGTTATTTCATCTGCTATTTATTATGCAGATACTAGTATGAAAACCAAAGAAAATTTTTTTAAAGGATTTCCTGTTGTTTGGAATATGATGATTTTTACGCTTTTTGTCGTCAGACCAGGAGAGTGGATTACTTTTATCATTATTGTTTTATCGGCGATTATATCTTTTTTGCCAATTTATTTTATTCATCCAGTAAGAGTCCTTCGTTTACGTAGGGTTAATTTTCCCATTTTTCTCTTATGGTGTTTTTTTGGTATTTCTGCCTTCTTTTATCAACTAGAGGCTCCCTATTGGATTAAAATAGGAATTTCGGTAACAGGAATTTATATATATTGTATTGGTGCAATCATGCAAATATTTCCTCAACTTGGGGCAAAAAATATAAAAAAACAATGAAATAGTTGTTTTAAGAAGGGTGTGAGATGCAAATTAATTTTGGAGCAGATGATGATATTTCTTTTACGAAAGAAGGGCGGGCTGGTATTATAAAGCTCACACGTTCTTCAGCATTAAACGCTCTTAATCAACGAATGGTTTCAGCTTTAAAAAAAGCTCTCAGAACATGGGAAACAGATGATAATGTTTCTTGTGTCTTAATTGAAGGGGAGGGGCGTGCTTTTTGTGCTGGTGGAGATGTTGTAGAAATCTATCATATGGGGAAAAGTGTTGCTGCTTGTCAATACTTTAGGGATGAATATAGCTTAAATGCTTATATCAAACATTTTTCAAAGCCCTACATTTCTTTCTTAAACGGTATTTGGATGGGAGGAGGGGTCGGTATTTCTCTCTATGGTTCGCATCGAATTGTTACAGAAAATACAGTTTTTGCTATGCCAGAAGGTGCGATTGGATTTTTCCCAGATGTAGGTGCAAGTTTTTTCTTACCATCTCTTCCCAATCATTTTGGCATCTATCTTGCATTAACGGGCGCACGCATAAAGTGGGGAGATTGCTTAAATTTAGGATTAGCAACACACGCCGTTGCTGAAACTGAATTCGATATGATTAGAAAAGCTGTTATTGAGCAAGGAGATCCCACTTTAGCTTTAAACGAGCGAGCAATTACAAAAGACTATGAAACAAGTCATGAAATACGTTGTATTATTAACAGTTGTTTTAGTGCCCATAGCTTAGAAGAATGTCTTGAGTTGCTACATAAAAAAAGCAATGAAGATGTTTTATTTGCTAAAGAATGTTATGATATTTTGCAGTCACGTTCCCCGACAAGTTTAAAAGTTATCTGGAAACAAATGAAACAAAATTCATCTCAAACGTTGGAAGATTGTATGAAAATTGAAAACCGCATAGCGCATCATATGATTCATTCACATGATTTTTATGAAGGTATACGTGCTATGTTAATCGATAAGGATAAAAGACCTCAATGGCAGCCAGATAAACTTTCAAATGTGACAGATGAAATGGTAGATTCTTACTTCCAACCTGTTGAACAAGAGTTATTATTGTGAAAAATAATTCTCACAAACATATTTCAAAAATCAATTTAATCTATAACTGTTACTTACGGTTTTTGGCACTTATTTGCTTAGTTCTAGGTATTTGTTATTGGATACGCCTTGTTGGTGTTTTTCCAGGTATTCTATGGCGTTTTGATCTTATGCCTTGGCAGTGGCAATTTGCATCAGCTATATTGGCTATTCTCTATCCTATTGCCTTAGTTGGACTTTGGATGTATTCACTATGGGGCATCATTGTGTGGTGTATTGCAGCATTGATTGAAGCAATAACAATGTATTATTCCGATTTTATTTATCAGCCATTTGTACCATTATTTCATGGAATATTGTTTTTAGCTTTTATAGCACTACAAATTGTGATGATTTTTTTTAAAAGAGTAAAAAATAAAAAAACATTGTGATTGAAATTTTCGAGCCAGAATAACAGGCTCGATTTTCAATCTTAGCTAATTTAAGTAGCTCATTTTAAAGATTCATTCTTCAAAGCGCTGATGCTAGATATACTATTTCTATAAAGTTCCATAATATATATTATGCGATAACATGATACAGAAGATAAATCCTTTATCCCAAAAGAAAACCCTCCTTTAAAACATCATCATATTTATATCATACAATTTACTTTTAAAATAAAATTTGGTCTTTAAAGTACATTCCTTAAAGACCAAAAAATGAAATTACGTATAATAAAACTAAGAAAAATTATTGTGCTATTTGACAACGTTTCGTACGTGCAAGATCATTCAAAACAGCATTACGGTTATTTAAAGCTGAAATTTCATTACTTTCACTGGATTTAGGATCTATAAAAAACAAAGCAGGAAGAAATACAAGACTTGTTGCTGCTAAAGCCGCATTTTTATTTCTTGCTTTATAACGCTCTCTAATTGTAGCATCGATTTGGCGCTTATTAGCAAAAAATTCCCGTTGAATATCAGAACAACTCATTGTTCCATCATGTAATGTGGTAACTGGAATATTTTTTTCTAAACGCCCCCCACATGCTGTCAAAAAAAACGCTAAAACGACAATACATACACCCCATTTAAAATTTTCTTTATACATAAAAACCTCACTTTTAACACAAAATGTTTTTAATGAGATTTAAATAGAGCAAAAGTAAGATTAAAATTTTAACAAATATACTATCAACAAAAATATATTTCGTTAATAAGTTCACGCATCTGTTTAAAAAGTAAGACCTTGATATGCAGGTTTTACATAGGATGGGACGTAATTTGCGACCACATTGTAATCCAGCGATCTATCCATATGTGTGAGTATTGCTTGTTTTGGCTTTAAATATTCTATCCATTGTAATGCTTGATCAACAGAAAAATGACTTGGGTGAGATTTAAATTGAAGAGCTTCAATGATGAGAACATCCAAACCCATTAATTTGGATAACGTTTTTTCAGGAAACTCACTAACATCTGTGCAATTGGTCTTTAAAGTACATTCCTTAAAGACCAAAAATAGTGATAATGAAATTACGTATAATAAAATAAGGAAAATTATTGCATTATTTTACAACGTTTCATACGTGCAAGATCACTCAAAACAGCATTACGATTGTTTAAAGCCGAAATTTCATTACTTTCACTGGATTTAGTATCCATAAAAAACAAAGCAGGTACAAATACAACACTTGCTGCTGCTAAAGCCACGTTCTTATTTCTTGCTTTAGAACGCTCTGCAATTGTATCATTAATCTGACGTTTATTAGCAAAAAACTCCCGTTGAATATCGGCACAACTCATTGATCCGTCATGTAATGTTGTCGTTGCAATATTTTTTTCTAAACGCCCCCCACATGCTGTTAAGGAAACCGCTAAAACCACAATACATACACCCCGCTTAAAATTCTTATACATAAAAGCCTCATTTTTGACATAAAAAACACTAAATATGTCAGAAATGAAATAAAATAAAGGATAAATTTAAAAGTATTTTATTTAACTTAAAATATTGCGCATAATAAGCTTATGCATCTGTTTCAAAAGTAAGACCTTGATATGCAGGTTTTACATAGGATGGAACGTAATTTATAACCTTATTGTAATCCAGCGATCTGTCCATATGTGTGAGTATTGCTTGTTTTGGCTTTAAATATTCTATCCACTGTAATGCTTGATCAACAGAAAAATGACTCGGATGGGATTTAAATTGAAGAGCTTCAATGATGAGAACATCCAAATCCATTAATTTGGATAAAGTTTTTTCAGGAAATTTACTAACATCCGTACAATAGGCAACATTCCCAATCCGAAAACCTAAGGAATGAATGTTTCCGTGGTGTTGTAAATGTGTATTGACGCTTATTTCTCCGCCCTGCCCCTGAATAATAAATTGGCTATCTTCATTGATAAGATGCTCTTTTAAAATGGGAGAATAAGATGAATCTTTTGGAGTTTGAAAACAATATCCGAAAGCACTTTTGAGATGCTCTAGTGTAAATCTGTCGGCATAGATATCTATTAAACATTTTTGTGCAAGTGCATAGCTGCGTAAATCATCAATACCGTGGATATGGTCTGCATGAGAATGCGTGTAAAGAGCAGCATCAAGATGGCTTACACGCGCATCGATCATTTGTGAGCGAAAATCTGGACCTGTATCAATAACGATCGTTGTTTTGCCTCCTGAAGGTTTAATACGTTCAACTAATAAAGAACTTCTGTAGCGTTTATTTTTAGGGTTATTCGGATCACATGTTCCCCAATCACCATTAGGTCTTGGCACTCCTGGAGAAGGACCACAACCTAATATTGTAAATCGGTATTGATCACACATATCTTTTGCCTTATTTCATTTTGCTAAATAAACGAAAAGCATTACGCGTTGTTATTTGAGCTGTTTCTTCAATGCTTAAGCCAATTGTTTCAGCCAAAACAGCTGCTGTATAACATACAAAAGATGGTTCATTTGTTTTGCCCCGATGGGGACTAGGTGCTAAAAATGGAGCATCTGTTTCCACTAACAAATGCTCATGGGGCACAATTTTTGCTATTTCACGGATTTCAAATGCGTTTTTAAAAGTAAGAATACCTGAAAAAGAAATATAACCACCAAGTTCAATTCCAGCACGAGCAAGTTGCATTCCAGACGAATAACAATGAAGGATAAAGGGAAAAGCTCCTTCTTTTGTCTGTTCACGTAATATTTTCTCCATATCGATATCGGCATTGCGTGAATGTATAACAAGAGGAATCTGTGTTTCTCGAGAAGCAATGATATGTTCATGAAAAACTTTCTTTTGCTCTTCTGGAGTAGAATAATCATAATGATAATCAAGTCCCCCTTCCCCAAACGCAACAATTTTAGGGTGATTCGAGAGCTGTATAAGCTCTTCCGCTGTAATATTTTGTTCTTCATGCGCATGATTGGGGTGTGTTCCAACGGAACAAAAGACTTGATCATAGCTTTGCGCAATGGCTAACAGCTTATCTAACTTATAAACATGGGTTGAAATTGTTATCATACGTTTAACGTCAGCATCTAAAGCCCGTTGGATAACATTATCCAAATCTTGTGAAAAATCTTCAAAATCAAGATGACAATGTGTATCAATCAACATGATGAGTATCTTCTTTCTTCAAGATATAACGAGGAAAAATTGGTTCTGGTGGTGGAAGATCAAGCCCTTCTTGAATTTTTGAATGACTTATATGATACAATAACCGATCATCTTCAGCAACCGCAAGGCTATCAAGAAGTTTCGCTGCTGATTGGGGTATGAAAGGCAAAAGCATAATTCCTATTCTCCGCAAGATTTCTACAGTTATATAAAGAACTGTAGAAAATCGCTCTCGATCATTTTTACGTAAACTCCAAGGTTGTTCGTTGGCAAAATAGCGATTGGCATCTGCTACAATTGAAAAAATAGCTGAAAGTGCTAAATGCATACTATAAGAAGACATAGCTTGGTGTACAGTTTCAAGTACTTGAAGAGATTGTTCTAAAAGCTGTTTATCTTGAGCTGAAAATGAAGCTGGTTTCGGGACTTGTGCATTACAATTTTTGGCAATCATAGACAAACAGCGCTGTGCTAAATTACCAAGATCATTAGCAAGATCAGCATTAATACGGTTCACAAGGCTTTCATGACTATAACTACCATCTTGTCCGAATGGCACTTCACGGAGAAGGAAATAACGGACCTGATCAAGACCATAGTGTTCAACCATTTCAAAAGGATCAACGACATTTCCAATAGATTTTGACATTTTTGCACCACGATTAAGTAAAAAACCATGTGCAAAAATATTTTTAGGCAATTCAATTCCAGCAGACATTAAAAATGCCGGCCAATAGACTGCATGAAAACGAATAATATCCTTACCAATAATATGCGTATTTGCAGGCCAAAAATCACGTTTTTTTGAATTTTCATTGAAAAAACCTATTGCTGATAGATAATTTGTAAGCGCATCAACCCAGACATACATCACGTGCTTTGGATTCTCAGGAACAGCAATTCCCCAGTTAAAACTTGCGCGTGAAATAGAGATATCTTTTAAACCTGATTTGATAAAACTTATAATTTCATTACGCCGCTCAAATGGAGCAATAAAATCAGGATGTTTTTCATAATATTCAAGAAGAGCCTTTTCATAATGAGAAAGTCTAAAAAAATAACTTTCTTCTTCATTCCATTCAACTGGAGAGCCTAATTCCTTCTCACGACGGATGTTGTCTGGTCCAACTTCCGTATCTTTTTCTTCATAATAGGCTTCTTGGCGAACCGAATACCACCCCGTATAACGACCGAGATAAATATCGCCATTTGCTTCCATCTTTTTCCAAATTTCTTGACAAGCTTGATAATGGCGTTCTTCTGTCGTACGGATAAAATCATCGTTAGAACAATTTAATACTGCAAGCATTTTTTGAAACACCGCACTATTACGATCTGCAAGCTGCTGAGGTGTCATGCCTAATGCAGCTGCTGTTTGTTGCATCTTGAGACCATGCTCATCTGTACCAGAAAGAAAAAATACATTTTTTCCGTTTAACCGTTGAAAGCGGGCTAAAACATCGCTTGCAATTGCACTATAAGCATGTCCAATATGTGGAGCACCATTAGGATAAAAAATGGGAGTTGTTATGTAATATGTGTCACGCATGTCATACTCGTTGTAAAACGCTATAAATAAAAGATATTATGACATAACGTTTGTTTATCGCATTGTCACGGAAAAACTAATCCTCATGAATGATCTTATGAACTTTAAAAAGCAAGTTAATAACAAACTGCTTTTTATCGAGATTAAACAGTTGTATTTCCTCTATTTCTTGATGAATCTCCCGCCATTTTTCCGCATATTTTTTTGAGAGAAATAAGTCTCCCTTTTCAACGAGCATGATAGCTTTTTTTTGAATTTTATTAAGAATTTCATCACAAAATTGTTGAAATTGGAATGTAGAAGAAACAGATGAAAATGTTTGTGCAAGAGTATGTACAATCATTGCGTTACAAACAGGTTTCTCTAGGAGAGCATCAATTGTTTTAATAATTTCAAAACCGCCATGGCAAACAAGTAAAGCAGCTTTTCGAGGACTTCCTTTAGATTTTTCAATAATCATTTCAATTGTTTTCTCATCAGGTAAATCCTGATTGGCGAAAATATGTGTAATAACTTTTTTCATTTCATCGTTATTCAAGGGACGAAAAGAGATTTTTTGACACCGTGAATGGATTGTTGGAAGCAATTTGCCAGAAGAATGCGCGATAATAACAAATAACGTTTTTGTAGGTGGTTCTTCAAGTATTTTAAGAATTGCATTTGATGCATTTCTATTCATATCATCTGCAGAATCAACAATAACTATACGCCATCCATTTTCTTGTGATGTTCGGCTTAAAAAATGCATAATATCACGGATATCATCAACGAGTATTCCTGTTTTAAACTTTTGCGTTTTCACATCAAATCGACGTGAAATATACAAAAGACCAGGGTGACTTCCTTGTGTAATTTGGCGCCATGGGGTAGAATAAGGATCGGGTTTCAAGAAAGCACTCTGTTGAAAACTTAAAATGTTCCAAGCAAGATGAAAGGCTAATGTAGCCTTTCCAATCCCATATTCTCCTTCAAATAATAATGCATGATGTAAACGCTCTTCTTTAAGCATTTGTGTCAAAAAATGACGCACATCCTCATGACCAAAGATAACATTGTTCTGGGATGGTGATAAAATTGTATCAATATCATCATATTGGCGTAAGGTATTTACATTACTCATGAAAGCTGATCCAACAATACCTGATGACAAATATTTTTTATTTGATGAGCAATGGCTTCCACTGAGCCAGTGGCATCAATAACTCGAAATCTATGGGGTTCCTGTTTGGCCAATTGAAGAAAAGCCTGACGCCTTTGTTCTTGAATTTCCAACAGATCTTTTTCAAAATAATCAATTTCTTCTGTTTTTTTTCTTCGCAAATTTGCACGCTTCATACCACACATTGCAGGCATATCTAATAAAAATGTTAAATGAGGCAAAATACCATTGAGCGCAATACACTCTAAAACAGAAAGAAGAGAAGAACTGACGGTATCATTGAGTCCTTGATAAACGCGTGTAGAATCAATAAAGCGGTCACATAAAACGATTTTACCTTTTTGCAAAGAAGGTGCGATAACCTCAGTAACATGGTCGACACGTGCAGCTGTAAACAAAACAGCTTCAATCAACGGTCCATACTGTCGCGCCTGCCCCGACAACAAAATATGCCGGATTGCTTCTGCTCCTGGTGTTCCTCCTGGTTCTCGTGTTGTGACAACATCATAACCTTGGTGTGAGAGAGACTCAGCAAGTAAAGAAATCTGCACCGTTTTCCCTACCCCGTCCCCTCCTTCAAATGTAATAAAATAACCTGACACGTATGATCTTAACCTTATTAGCGCGTAACTACAAATATTTTCGTAACCATCCAATTGTTATTTCATAGAATGCATTTTTTACTTTTGCAAAGAAACTTCCTTCCTGAACATTCATTCCGGCAAAAACTGGTTTTTCCAGAAGAACCTTTTTATCTTCTAAAATTTGAATAACGCCAACTGATTGCCCAGAAACGATGGGAGCTTTCAATGGACCATGATATTTAATTTTTGCTTTAACATTTACTTTTTTTTCATTCGAAAGCATAAAACTTATTGGTGTTTTAACAATGAGTGGAACAAAATTTTGTTTACCACCATAAACAGAAGCACGACCAACCGTTTCTTCTTTTGTAAAAATCGTTTTGAGATCAAAAGCCGTCATTCCCCATTGAAGAATGCGTTCTATTTCTTTTGTATATTTTTTACCATCTTGCAAACCATTGATTGCTAAAAAAAGACGTCGATGATTTTTAGAAATGGTGGTAACCATTGAAAAACCTTCTTTTTCACTGTAGCCAAAACCAAATCCTTCTACACCAATTTCCTTAGAAATAAGAGGATTTTTATTACGTTGAAAAATATTATTCCATGTAAAATGAGGCTCACAATAAAGTGCATAATAGTCCGGATATTCCTGAACAATATGACGTGCTAATATAATCATATCACGCACAGTTACAAATTGTCCCTCTTCGGGTAACCCTGTTGCATTAACAAAATGACTCTGAGATAATCCGATTATTTTTGCGCGCTGATTCATCAACTTTGTGAAATGAGCTTCATCTCCCGATATTCCTTCAGCAAGAATAATAGCAGCATCATTTCCATTCACAATAATTAAACCACGCAACAGATCAGAAACACTGATTTCTGTTTTTATCTTTGCAAACATAGTGGTTGTACCGGAAGGTGCTCCACCCTTGCGCCAAGCATTTTCACTGACCTTAAATTTCTGCGTACTTTTTAATAATCCTTTTTTTAATTGATGAAATACAACTTCTGCTGTCATCAATTTTACTAATGAAGCAGGAAAAAAAGGAATAGCACTTTGTTTTTCATAAAGTATTGTCTCTGTATCATCATCGAGTAATAACAATTGTGAAGCAGAAATTTGAAAATCTTCTGCTTTCCCCCACATGACAAATACCAATATCCCCCATAAGGTCAATAAGATCCTTAATATTGTGTACATAGCTGCTCCTCCCATCCCAAAGATCAACATAAAGAATCTTATATAGGAAAAAACTTTTTTATTTCCGCAAATTGAGGAATTATTGATGACTCAAGAAAAGATTTTATTTTTATTCAGCGTTAGTAAAAGTAAAATGATGCACTTCTTATCTTCCACCTAGATTCAATTTTATGTTTTAAAGCATGAGAGACAAAAAATTTTTTTTATTTGTTGTTTTATATTGATAGTATATTGATTTATTATGATAAATTATAATCTTTTAACGTGGATCTGATTCAAAATACTGTAAGATTCTTTCGTTATATTTCCTCTCATATTGAATTCAATAAAATCGCTTGCTTACGCATCATAAGTAGGGTTCGTATATAGATAAAAATTATTAAAAAAGAGAGTAAAAATACTTCTTATCAACCTCTCAAGTGTTAAGAATTATCGCATAAAACATTGGGGCTTGCAAAGTGTATGACGGTGTCGGTTTATATCTTCATAAGTGTGAAGATGGTGATATCTAAAGGCGTTACAGTTATGCCATTCACAGGCGCTGTCGTAAAATAGACCTGTAGCGTGTTGAAGTATGTCTCTTTTAAATAAGTCCGTGAATTGGCAATGTAAGCGTATTTTGTTTGAGACGCTCTGTTTTTCGTGAGGGAACTTACTCCATTAAAGAACATGATAAACAAAAGCATGAGGTAATATATAATCTCTTCATAAGATATTACCGTGGATACTTTGGAAAGATGCAAGGCCGAATCAAAAGAAAATATTTTTTTACTTGTTAAGCTTTTTATTCCTCTCAAATCGATTGTACAGTTGTTTTGGAGATTACACAAACAGACTGATACAATAATCTACCTTCGTCTAGCAAAAGCTATTACAGTAAGAAAAGTACGCGCTTTATTAAGCAAGCAATATCATAAAACGACGAATAGACCAGCAATGGAGTAGAAAGGCCGTACTGAATTTATAATAATAGCACCCCACCACGCTTTTTGAAAAGGACAACGCGCTTTAAGATGAAAATCTTACACTAAATCCGTAAGTTCTTACCTTTTTTACTAGAAAATTATATAGATAAAAAATCAATGCATTTTTTCTTAAAACAGTTGTAGCCAATTGACCTTTGTTTTTTTGTTTAGCTTATTTATAGAAGCAACTTGATCAAATGGTATCGGCTTATCAACCATGATAGGACCAATTTCTGGCAATTTAACTGCAACAGTTTTATTACGTTGTTCTTGTTCAACAGCAGCTGCTTTAGCTAATTCTTTTTTGTTTCCTGTATTGCGCTGCTCTTTTAACAAAACAGTTTCTCTTTTTTTCGCAATATTTTCCGACGCTAATGAATATGGGGCAGCATTTCCAGGAGTATAAGAGGACATTAAATATGCACCATCATAATAGCCAACAGGTGCTTCAGCAATATATTCTACTTTAACATCTGCAACACCCCTATCTACATACCCCAGTATTGTCGCAGCTTGCCTTGATAAATCAATGATTCTGTCTTTCATAAAAGGTCCGCGATCATTCACTCTAACAACGATTGAAGATCCATTTTTCAAATTAGTAACACGAGCATAGCTAGGTAAAGGCATTGTAGGATGAGCAGCAGTCAAAAGATTCATGTCATAAATTTCACCGTTGGCAGTTAAACGTCCATGAAAATCTGAACCATACCATGATGCTTCGCCAACACGTTTATAAGTTGGATCACTTTGAGGATAATACCACTTTCCTTTTATTTGATAAGGTTTACCAACAATCGCTCGTCCACGCTTTTTTTCTTCCGATTGATTCTTCTTATTAGATACTTGTTGAGGTAGTACAGAAGTGTTTACGTTAATTGGTTTATTATGATAGGAATCTTTTATTGAAAAATTCATAGTTTGGCTTGCGCAACAAGATACCAGTGACTGAGAAATGACGATC
Organism: Bartonella sp. CL435QHHD; assembly: GCF_042195095.1. Taxonomy (NCBI): domain Bacteria; kingdom Pseudomonadati; phylum Pseudomonadota; class Alphaproteobacteria; order Hyphomicrobiales; family Bartonellaceae; genus Bartonella; species Bartonella sp. CL435QHHD. Next base: position 44,944 of record NZ_JBHINS010000027.1, on the reverse strand, counting down.
ATAGAAAACAATTGAAGTGTTGGTTTAATCATAAAAGTAAATTTCTTTTTTCTATTTGAAGGCATCTATTCAGTCCACTTATTTCTGTTAAGTACTACTGTAAAAACCACGTCACGCTTTTTGTACGCAACGGAAGAATTTACGTTTTTAAATGATTCCCCTCGCGCATATACCACTCTTGAATTGGCCCCTTCTATCAAGAAATTAACGTATTGTTAACCTTTTTATGATCTTCATAAGAAATAAATGTACTATAGTAGATGTTAAAAAGAGTAAAAATTAAATAAATCAACATCTTATAGAAAAGTCATTTCATAATATAAAGTGTGAATAAGTGGTGATTTTAGCAACTTGTTTTGCGAATCATGTAATGCAGTGGGTATTAAAAAATCAACCTATAGATTGAGAAAATTAGAAACCACATGTGCTGCCAACGCAGGTACAATCCTATCGTAATCTTAAAGCTCTTTTTTGTTGGACAGGAGACAGCATAGCATCGCTCTATTTCAAAACAGCTGATAGAAAATGACAGGTTATAGAATCAACAAAAAACTTCAAAAAGAATAAAAACAAGAAAGATTCTTAAATTTTTTATAGCCTATTGATATTAATTTAAATTTGGTGAGCGCGCAGGGATTCGAACCCTGGACCTACTGATTAAAAGTCAGTTGCTCTACCAGCTGAGCTACGCGCTCTCATACAAGCTATCTAGTTTGCACACTATCTAATTTGTAGAAAGTGAAGGGAACATACGGTTGACTTTCCATTTGGTCAACACCTTTTGGAGAAAAATATTATTATTTTCTTCAATTATCAATAATTTTTCGTTTTCACCCCTTTACTTCATCATTGTATAAGTACTCTTTAATCTTATTTTTGAAGTTTCAATAAAGGAAAAATTTCACTGCAAAATATTGCATAGATTCGAAGCGTTAAAATTATGAGAAATTACCCCCTTCCCCTCACATGGGTTGTTGAGCATAATGGGTAGAGAAGAAAAAATACCTTTTATTATAATATTATTTTTTATATCTTTATATCTTAGTGTTCAATTTTCAAATATAAATACAGATTTATAAGATAATATATTGATTTATAATAATTTATCATTTTTTCACTTGAGTGATAAGTCTCAAATACTGTAAGCTTATCTCATTTCAAATCTTTTTTATATTGAAACAATAAAAAGCATTTTCTTGACCAATATAAGTGAGAGAATAAAACTATAAAAAAGAAATGAAAATACCTTTTATGCCTCCTTTCAATAATCAAAATTTATCGTAACATTAGGGTTCATGAAAATAGTATATAGCAGTTGACACGTGAGACCTGAAAATGGAACAATGAGCAACAATGGCATTTTGAGAGTATAATTTTATTTATGCATAATGAATATATAACGAAAGCCAGTTTATCCTATAGAATAAAGTAGATATGAAGCAAAAATTTAGTCTCATTGAAAATATCCCGAATGACTATAAATTGTGTTCACTATTAGAGCTGTAGATAATTTTACTAAGAATAAAAAAGCAGAAATAATATGCAGTATGTAAAATGATTTTAAATACCCATAGAGAGTTCTAAATATATAGAATGCCTTCTATTTAACTTTTTTATATCAGAAATTACAAAACATGTAGATATATTTTTAGAAGAAAAGGATAATACTGGTCATAAAATTTGGTGTTAGATAATTCAGTCAGAACTATAAAGTATTTTATACATTATTTAATATTAATGTAGCTATATAGTATATAAATAATAATTTAAATATATCTATAAATAAACATATTGCTTTATTAAAATATAAGATCAAAAACAAAGAAAATAATTTTGATTTGGCGATAAAAATTGTAAAAATGTTATATATACATGTATTTTTACTTTACTAATTTTTATTATTTTGATTGGAATATTGAATGCTAACATGTAAACAGTATGAGCTACTCTTGTTTATTCATAACCATATAAAAGAAACTGGTGTTCCTCCTTCTTTTGAAGAAATGAAAAATGCATTAGAACTTTCTTCAAAGTCTGGTATTCATAAGCTCATTATAGCCTTAGAACAAAGAGGTTTTATACGTCGTTTGCCCAATCGTGCTCGTGCTGTGGAGGTAATTCGACTTCCTGAGAAAATAACATTTAACCTTTCTTTAGCACGTAAAATTTCTCCCAGTATAATAGAAAGAAATAAAAGGGAAATATCAAAAAGCTTGAGTCCCTTTGATGAAGAAGAAAAAAAAAATATCACCATTCCTATTATGGGACGTATTTCTGCAAGCGTACCCGCCTCTGCTATACTGCAGCAAATAAACAGCCTTTCTCTTCCACTCGATATGGTTAATACAGGTGAGCACTACGCATTAGAAGTTAAAGATGATTCTATGATGGAGGCTGGTATCTTTGATAAAGATACGATCATTGTGAAACGTCAAAATACAGCAATAACAGGTGAAATTATTGTTGCGTTTATTGATAAAAAAGAAGCAACATTAAAACGTTATCGACGCAAAGGAGCTTCTATTGCATTAGAAGCTGCAAATCCTCATTATGAAGTACGGACATACGAATCCGAGCGTGTAGAAATACAAGGCAAACTTACCGGACTTATTCGCAAATATTAAAAAATAAACCTTATAGTACGCGATATATATCGCAATAAGAAGCTGTTGAGTATTTTTTTATTGTGCCACACGCAATTGACTTCTTCTCCACAGCCAAAGGATGCCCCCAATTCGGTTTATAAACAATCCAGATCCTTATCGAGCGGATTTCACTTTCCCTTCCCTCCATGTTCTTCACTTATGCAAGGCTTGGCAAGTAAGCTTTAAAATATTCACCACGTACTTTGAAAAGAACTTGAATGCTTTTAAGAAAGCAGCCTTATATCCTCGTCCTCAATGATGGAATTTTACGATATAATAAGACAAAATTGTATGCATGCATAAAAACACATAAAATTTTGTAGAAAAAAATCAAATAACTTTGTAACAGACTGTATTGCATAGGTATAAAAATAAAGAACATTATTTTTAAGTTAATAAAAACGTAACTGAATCATTCATAGTAATTGTAGGATCATCATGGTAGCACCTCGTATTAGTTTTGTCTCCCTCGGATGCCCAAAAGCACTCGTAGATTCTGAGCGAATTATTACACGCCTTCGCTCTGAAGGGTATGAGATTTCACGTCAACATCAAGGAGCTGATGTCGTTATTGTGAATACCTGTGGTTTTCTTGACTCGGCAAGGAGAGAATCATTAGCCAATATTGATGAAGCTCTTAAAAAAAACGGAAAAGTTATTGTAACAGGGTGTCTTGGTGCTGATCCTGATGCTATTCGCCAAACATATCCTAATGTATTGGCTATTACAAAACCGCAAGCTTATGAAAGCGTTATAGAAGCTGTTCATACAGCAATTCCTCCTGTTCATGATCCTTTTCTTGATTTAGTTCCTCCCCAAGGTATTCGTTTAACACCTCGCCATTACGCCTACTTAAAGATTTCTGAAGGATGCTCTAACCAGTGTAGTTTTTGTATCATCCCTACTCTGCGTGGTGATCTCACTTCACGTCCCATCAGCGATGTTCTTCGTGAAGCTGAAAAACTCGTGCAAGCGGGTGTAAAAGAACTTTTGGTTATTTCACAAGATACGAGTGCTTATGGTGTTGATCTTAAATATCTCGAAAATTCTTGGAAAGATCGTACAATCAAAACGAAATTCTTTGATCTTTGTCGCGAACTAGGCGATATGGGTATTTGGATACGTATGCATTACGTTTATCCTTATCCCCATGTTGATGAAGTTATCGAACTTATGGCTGCAAAAAAAATTCTTCCTTATCTGGATATTCCTTTTCAGCATGCATCACCGGCTGTTTTGCGTCACATGAAGCGTCCCGCACTTATGGAAAAAACAAACCGTAGAATTGAAAAATGGCGGAAAATCTGTCCAGATCTTACTTTGCGATCAACATTTATTGTTGGTTTTCCTGGTGAAACGAATGAAGATTTTAATATACTTCTAGAATGGCTAGAAGAAGCAAAAATTGAACGCGCTGGGTGCTTTAAATATGAAGAAGTAAAAGGAGCTGCCGCAAATGATTTGGGATTAGAAAATATTCCTGAAGAGGTGAAAGAAAACCGCTGGCATCGTTTTATGGCAAAACAACAACAAATTTCTACATATCTTTTAAAGAAAAAAATTGGAAAAAGACTCCAAGTTCTTATTGATGAAAGTCAAGGAAAAGTTGCCAAAGGACGTAGTCAGTACGATGCGCCAGAAATAGATGGTGTTGTCCATATATCATCACGACGCCCACTGCGTGTTGGTGAATTTGTCACCGTTAAAATCGAACAATCGGATGCCTATGACCTTTATGGTATAGCCGTTTAAAAATTTAACTCCTTCTCTGTCCTCAATGATGAAGATTTCTATCAGCATTGGTTTATAAAAGGTCGGCTACTCACAATCGAACTTGATCACTTATGTAACTCACTTCATGAGAATTTACGAGCAATTCTTGCCCTGAGTGTTGCTATACACTCCCAAAATATCAAGCAGTTATATATTCTCTTAATTTAATGCCTTAAATGACGGTGACGGCGGCGCAACAGAATAAAATAAAATCCACAAGGTTCACCATTTTTAATTAACAAAAGAGAAAATCAACAACCGTACTATTTTCCTATTTTTGATATTGCGACAGTCATTGGTTAGTGAAAGGAAAATTTTTTCAAGAGAGTTTGATGCACACGAGAATTTCCTTTGTGATATGCAGGCAGATGTTTTTTATAGATGCAATATAAGAGAATTTGAAACAAAACAATCTGACGTATCTAAATTAAAAAAACAATAAATTATCATTATAAATAAGTATCTTATCTTAAACTCTTTGAACGTATTTTTTTTAAATATCTAATTATTATTAACACGTTTTAAAATCAAAGAATTTCTTATCAAGCAAATGACTTGGGCGTACATTTGTTAAAGCGCGAATCATCGTATCTTTACGTCCTGGCATTTGTCTTTCTATATTTTTCAGCATTTCTTTCATGGCATTACGTTGCAAACCATCTTGACTACCGCAAAGATTACAAGGAATAATCGGAAATTGCATTGCTTGAGAAAATTTTTCCATATCTTCCTCAGCAGCATAAACAAGAGGACGTAACACAAAAAGATCTCCTTCATCATTTTTAAGTTTTCCAGGCATGGCAGCTAATCGGCCACCGTGAAACAAATTCATAAAAAATGTTTCTAAAACATCATCACGATGATGACCTAAAACTAATGCAGAACATCCCTCTTCACGTGCAATACGATAGAGATTACCACGTCGTAATCGAGAACAAAGTGAACAATATGTCTGCGACTCTGCCAATTTATCTGTAACAATGGAATAAGTATCCTGATATTCAATACGATATGGAATTTTATAAGAACTTAAAAAGTCTGGAAGAATATGCTTAGGGAATCCTGGTTGCCCTTGATCAAGATTACAGGCAAGAATTTCAACGGATAAAAGACCTCGCCACTTTAAGTCTAAAAGAAGCGCTAATAAACCATAAGAGTCTTTTCCACCCGATAAAGCAACAAGCCATTTTTCTCCTGTAGAGAGCATAGAAAAATCATCCAAAGCTTGTCGCATATGACGTAAAAGTCGTTTGCGTAATTTATTAAATTTTACGCTTGAAGGAGCAACACGAAACATTGGATGACAATTATCTGCTTCGCTTATTAAAGGATCATCTCTCCCTTCGTTTTCTTCTATTACTTGATATTCAACTGGAACATCATTCATAATACCATATCCTGCACAATAAACAGCTCGTTTTGCAAAGATAAAAAAATATTAAAGCAAGCTTACATTTATGTTTTTTGAATTTATAAATTAGATACACAAAAAAGAAATGGAACTATACAAATTTATGACTATAAAACATAGCAATAAACTTAATATAGAACCATTTACAAAAAGAACTTATTAACTTCAAATATTGTAAGAATAACACAATATTTTGAAGTTATCATACTAGAAGAGAGAAACAATTTCTCTTACAGAAAAATTATCGAGAATAAAATTCAACAACCAAATTAGGTTCCATTTGCACAGCATAAGGAACATCTGCAAAAGCAGGAATACGCGTAAAGGTTGCTTTCATCTGTTTATGATCTGCTTCAATATAATCAGGGACATCACGTTCTGCCAATTGCACTGATTCTAACACTAAAACAAGTTGTTTCGATTTTTCCCGAACCTCAATAACATCACCTGGTTTACAACGATAAGATTGAATGTTTGTGCGCCGCCCATTGACATTAACATGACCGTGATTGATAAATTGGCGAGAAGCAAAAATCGTAGGTACGAATTTTGCACGATAAACAACAGCATCCAAACGTGATTCTAACAGACCGATAAGATTTTCGCCAGTATCGCCCCGTCGACGAGCTGCCTCTTCATAGGTTTTATGAAATTGTTTTTCTGAAATATCTCCATAAAACCCTTTCAATTTCTGTTTAGCGCGCAACTGCACCCCATAGTCAGAAAGTTTTCCTTTACGACGCTGTCCATGCTGACCTGGACCATAATCACGACGATTGACAGGAGATTTTGGACGCCCCCAAATATTTTCTCCCATACGACGGTCAATTTTATACTTTGTTGTTTCGCGTTTACTCATCGCATTTCCTTATAAAATAAAACACGAGATCTTAAGACCCCAAGGAAACGCGCCCTCCTCTGCCTTTAAATACTATAAAGACTGACAGAATACCTTAACATATCAATATGCAAAGTTATCCACGGGACACGTCAATTAATGCTATTTTCTTGAAAAAATAGCTAGATCATCATTATTGGTCTCGTAACCCAAAGTCAACTCCTTTCATGAGTTTTAAGCCAAATCCTTTAAACAAATTCTCCGTTAAAGAAGTGATATTTTTCGATGTCAACAACGCAAAATCTTGATATTTCTTTATATATTGATGGTGTATTTCTCCCGACAATGGTAATAAAGATCTGATATGTTTGGCGATCGCTTTCGCCGGATCAATCCACTCAACGGACCATAAAGCATGTTCACGAAAGAAATTAATCAAAAAAGGATAATGTGTGCAGGCTAAAACAATAACATCCGTATATTGTCCATTTTTTTCCACAAAACATGGCAGGATTTCTTTTCTTAACTCTTCTGAATCGATAGATTTTCCCCGTAAATAATCTTCAGCAAGTCCAGCCAGCTTTTTACTTCCCACAAGCTGAACATGACACTGTCCAGCAAAAGAGTTAATTAATTCATTTGTATAAGCACGTTTAACTGTTCCAGGAGTCGCTAATACGGAAATAAAACCAGATTTTGTTTGTTCTGCAGCTGATTTAATTGCAGGAACCGTTCCTACAAAAGGGACATGAGGAAAATTCTGTCGTAAATCTGCTATCATCAGTGTAGAAACAGTGTTGCAAGCAATCACACATAAAGCTGGATTGTAGCGTGTTAAAAGATTTGTAAAAATCTTCAAAATACGCTCTTTCAAAATATTTTCTTTCCAATTTCCATAAGGAAATCCTGCATCATCAGCAACATAGATAAATTGCATTTCAGGAATAAGAATACGCGCTTCCCTAAACACTGTTAAACCACCAATACCGCTATCAAAAAAAAGAACAGGTCGTTCATCCATTAGTTTTCACACTTATTTTTAATTTTTTTACGATCACGTTCTTCAGGTGCTCTACTCCCTCGTGGATATTGTGGCGAAAAATGATCCAAAGAAGATATAATGCCTCGCAATAAACGAACCTCAGGTTCACTAAAGTTAGCGCGCGTAAAAACAGAGCGCAAATTTGCAATCATTACTTCTTTGCGTTCTGGGGGTCTAAAATACCCACGGATATTCAAAGCCTCTTCTAACTGAGATAAAAAACCATGAAATATTGTTTTATTTGCAGGTTCCATCTCTGCGGCACGAAATGCCGTATCGCTGACATTCTCTAAACCAGTTTTCATCCATTCGTAAGACATTAAAAGAACCGCTTGCGCAATATTAAGTGACGCAAAAGCAGGATTAACTGGAAAAGTAATAATTTCATCAACAAGGCTGATTTCATCATTTTCTAGTCCCCATCTCTCTCTTCCAAAGACAATACCTGTCTTATGTCCGATACTTTCACGCTGACGTAATACGCTTGCTGCTTCGACAGCACTTTTTACAGTTTTAAATCCACATCTTTCACGTGCTGTTGTGGCAAAAACATAGTGTAAATCTGCAATTGAATCACGCAATGTGTTAAAAATCACAGCATTGTTAATGACATGATCAGCTTTACTTGCAGCAGCTCTAGCTTTTTCATTTGGAAACATTTCTCGAGGATTGACTAATCGAAGCTTAGAAAGCCCAAAATTTGCCATTGCCCTTGCGACCATACCAATGTTTTCAGGAAGCTGCGGTTCAACTAAAATAATAATGGGACCATTTGTTAAATTTTCACGATTCTTATTCGTTCCTGCCATCAATCTTACCTAGTTTCACTTAAACTATCTCCCTCTCCACTATTTTTTACGAAACCTTTTTCACAATACTCTAATGCTGTTTAATAATAAATTATAGACAATGTTATCTTTTCATTCAAAGATAATAGTTTCTAAACCTAATAATAAATTTTAAAAGCCATTAAAGTGAACGATATCGTAGCGTTTTTTACATCAATTTTATCTACTTTTAATAGGAAACAGCCCCTGCAAATCATAATCTCAGTTGAATTATGAAATCATAAATCCTAAAAAGGGATATGCACTTTATTCCCAAACTTTTTCCTGCAAAGCTTATCCGTCGTTATAAACGTTTCCTTGCAGATGTTCAACAAGATGATCAGCATGTCCTCACCGTGTCTGTACCTAATACAGGATCAATGCTTGGATTAACAGCTTTCAACTCCAATATTTGGCTTTCTTATCATAACGACATCAAACGAAAATATGCCTATCAATTAGAAATTATTGAAGCCGATAATACTTTGGTTGGCATTAATACTTCTTTACCCAATAAGCTTGCGTTAGAGGCAATTCAAAACGGATTACTACCAGAATTAAGTGGATATAAAACAATTTTAAAAGAACAACGCTATGGGACACAATCACGAATTGACTTTCTTTTACAAGATGACATTCTTCCTGATTGTTACCTAGAAGTCAAAAATGTTCATTTTATTCGTCAGAAAGGATTAGCAGAATTTCCTGATAGCGAAACAAAACGTGGTGCACGTCACCTTGATGAGCTCATAGAAGTTGTACAACAAGGAAAACGAGCTGCTATGCTTTATATTATTCAACGAGAAGATTGCACAGCTTTTACAATTTGTCATGATCTTGATCCACTCTATGGACGTAAGTTTGATTTAGCATTAAAATCAGGGGTAGAATGTTATGCTGTAAAGTGTCATGTAAGTGTAGAAGGCATTTTTCCGATTCAGAGAGTAAAAATAGAAAATAGAAGAAACAATGACTGAGTATATCGAATATAATAAAATCCCTTTAAAATTTAATGGAAAAATCCGCATTTTCGATGATTATGCTTTTGCTAAAATGCGTGAAGTTGGTCGTATTGCTGCAGAATGCCTTGATGCGCTTACGGATATTATTAAGCCGGGCATTACTACGCAAGAAATTGATGATTTTGTATTCGTTTTTGGAGCTAAGCGAGGAGCACTTCCTGCTGATCTAAATTATCATGGATACAGCCATTCATGCTGTACATCTATCAATCACGTTGTCTGCCATGGCATTCCCAATAAAAGACCTTTGCAAGAAGGTGATATTGTAAATGTTGATGTAACCTTTATCCTTGATGGTTGGCATGGGGATTCAAGCCGAATGTATCCTGTTGGAAAAATTAGGCGTGCAGCAGAACGCTTGCTAAAAATAACCTATGAAAGTCTTATGAGAGGAATCGCTGTCGTTAAGCCTGGAGCAACGACAGGTGATATCGGGGCAGCCATTCAACAGTATGCAGAATCCGAACGCTGTTCAATTGTGAGAGACTTTTGCGGACATGGTATCGGCCAGCTTTTTCATGATGCTCCCAATATCCTCCATTATGGAAACCCTGGAGAAGGAGTCGAATTAAAACAAGGTATGATGTTTACAATTGAGCCTATGATTAACCTTGGTAAACCACAAGTTAAGATTTTATCTGACGGTTGGACTGCTGTTACCCGTGACCGTTCTCTGACAGCACAATATGAACATACAATTGGTGTGACAAATGAAGGATATGAAATATTTACGCAATCTCCTAAAAATATTTTTTATATTCCAAATTCGCATACCTAACGCAACGTAGAGATGTTATGGCTAAAAAATTAAATCAAAAGGAAGGTACTCAAAGTAATCACTTTGCATTAACATCGAGTTCTCCACTCACCCCAGTATCAGAAAGAAAAAGTGAAGAGCCTCAGAAAAACGCACAGCTTCATAAACATTATCAAGGACATCGTGAACGTCTTCGGAAGCGCTATTTAAAGTCAAAAGGAAATGCAATTGAAGATTATGAGTATCTTGAATTATTGCTTTTTCGTACAATACCCCGTGCAAACACAAAACCCATAGCTAAAAATTTGATAGCGCGTTTTGGTTCATTAGCTGATGTGTTGGGAGCGGATATTCACCGACTTCAAGAAATTCCAGGATGTGGTCCCGCCACTGCAATTGATTTAAAAATTATTTCAGATGTTGCTGGACGTCTTGCTCGTGCGCAATTGTTTAAACGCGATATTTTTTCATCATGGGATAAAGTTTTAGCTTATTGTAAAGCTGTTATGGCTCACGAAACACGTGAACAATTTCGTATTTTGTTTCTTGATAAGAAAAACGGCTTGCTTGCTGATGAGGTGCAACAAACTGGAACCATTGATCATACCCCTGTTTATCCTCGTGAAGTTATTTCTCGCGCTTTAGAGTTATCCGCCTCAGGACTTATCTTAGTCCACAATCACCCTTCTGGCGATTCGACCCCCTCTGATGCAGATATAACAATGACATATAGATTAAAAGATGCAGCAAATGCATTAGGCATTATTATCCATGACCATCTTATTATTGCACGAAATAACCATACGAGCTTTAAAGCGTTAAAACTTATATAAATCTTATGGGATAAAAAAGACTTCATTCAACTATGAATAACGAATCAATTTTCTAAATCAATATCTAATATAGCCATTGAGAAATTATAGGAGAGCTCTTCTTCATCTTCATCTCGATAGATAATGCCTAAAAACTCATCTCCCATATAAACCTCACAAGAATCACTCTTTTTAGGCCGTGCTCTGACTTGCAATGCTGAGTTTTGGAATATATTTTTAAAATAATTATCAAGTTTTTTTATTTCATCAGCATTCACTATGCTCTCCTGTTTTTTGAAACGATTAAAATAATTGCGTGTCGCGCAAATAAGACACTCTTATGATTCTGTAAAGTCAGTAAAAAAGCATAATCTGAATATTTACTTAATGTTACATATATTTACAACGTTCTTTATAAATTCATAAAGAACGTTTACAAAAAGAGTCTATCATTATTAAATATACCCGTATAGATTAAAAAATGGCAAAAAAACTGTATATTTTTAATAATTTTACTTTATCTCCAATTTTAGCATCTGTATTTAGAATGCATATTCGTAAGAATAAATTGATCAATAATTTATAATTTTGTTCCTTTTATAAAAAATATAAATAACAATATTTTTTTATTTAAAACTACATTTTTTAGCAAAAAATATTTATTACATCATTCAAAAATAATTCTTTTTAATAACTTTTAAAGTATAATTATCTAATCTTAGAAGAGTTACATCTCTGAAAAATATACAAAATAAGCTAATAAGAGTTTATTTTTCTTTTCATTCTTTATAAAAACTTATGTCACAAAAGAAAGATTTTTAAATAAGCTTTTTTAATTTATACGAGATAAAAATATTGGGTATTTCTGTAAATTCTAAAAGCTATGAAGAATTCTTATTTTATAGGATAACGAGAAAGAAAATCGATAACACCTTTTTTATAAACTTTATCGCCTACAGCAAGCATATGATCTCGATCAGGAATTGATATAGCTTCACCACAAGGCAACAAGGCTGCCAATGGCTCTGCAGCACCGCCAATTTCATCTAATGAACCAACAGCAACAAGTGCTGGTTGTTTGATTTTGTAAACTTCAGACGCCGTTAACTCCTGTTTTGATGTAATGATACAAGCAGCAAGAGCACGTCTATCGCTTTTCGTTTGATCTGCAAATTTACGGAACATTAAACCGCGTGCATTGGTAATGGTGGAAATATCTTCTGCTAAAAGGGCCTCAGCAACGGGCTCCCAATTTCCTGCTCCCGTCACCATACCAATACCTAAACCACCAAAAATAACACTGTGTACATATGTTGGATGCAAAAGAGCCATAAAAGCACTAATACGAGCCCCCATAGAATATCCCATAACATGAGCTTTAGATAACTCTAAATGCTGTAGTAACTTTACAGCGTCGCCAGCCATAGCTTGAGGTGTATAAAAGACAGGATCATAACTTTTAACTGAATCTCCGTGACCGCGATTATCAAGAGCAATAACACGATATCCTGCTTCAGTGAGAATACGAAACCAACCCGTTGCATACCAATTCACCCGTGCAGAAGATCCAAAACCATGGATCAACAAAATAGGCGCGCCCTGCCCTTCTTCTCGATAAGCAAATCGCAAACCATTATATTCAAAAAAACGAATATCTTCAGCGGTCATTTTTTATTGCACTTTCCACAAAGCACAGGATGAATAACACGTTGCCCTTTTTGTATCTTTTTTTCAGAAATTTCACCAGCGTTAATCTCAAGTGCAAAAGCTGCAGGAACTTCTGATGAAATGGTCTTTGTTGAAAATGGAGAAGTATTTTCAACAATCGATACAATAATTCCCTCAGAGTTTAAAAAAATCATATCTAAAGGTAAAGGGGTATTTGCCATCCACATAAAAATTTTCTGCTCATCTCCCGATTGAGAACTTTTTAGCTGCTTAAAGAGCATTGCACGATCGCGTGGAAAATCAGTTCGATACATTAAACCAGCTGCTGCTTGAGATGGCGTAAAAGCAATCTCTACCTTATAAAAAACCGGACCTTGCTTTGTATGTATTTCTAAAGGAATCGGATGCACAGGAATCTCTATGGGCTCCTTTGCTACAACAACACGCATATCTAGCATAAAAAGCATCACCAATAAAACAATATGCCCCTTTTTAAAAGGCTTTAACATTCTTGTCTCCACCACAGAAAAATTTTAAATTTTGTTTATAAAATAAAAAGTACCAGAGTTTAAAAGTCAAAAAACAAGAGAATTGCTTCCTTGTTATTTTCTAGTTTCTTTCAACGTAATATGCACAATTTCCTTCATTTGGTTTATAGATTCACGAGAGCTATATTTTCTTTAAAAATCTACTTCTATAGCAATTTATGAAACAATCACCTTTAAAAATACAGAAAACATACTGATTTCACTCGTGAAATTTAATGCGTAGCTAAAGGAATGCCTATATCCGGATAAATCTCTGCTGTCATTAAACCTTTTTCTCCTTTACCAAAACGTACAAGAACAACTTGACCGGAACGAAGCTCTGCTAAACCAAAACGGCGCAATGTTTCCATATGAATAAAAATATCTTCCGTTCCTTGCCCACGGCTAAGAAAACCGTATCCTTTGTCACGATTAAACCATTTAACAATTGCTCGTTCTAGTCCACTTTCTGGAGTAACAACAACATGGGTACGGGCTGGAACTTCTGATGGATGAATTGCTGAAGAACAATCTATGGATTTCACCTGAACGCACTTTAATCCTCGTTCAGTTTTTTCCACAGCACAAATGACTTTAGCTCCCTCCAAAGCTGTTTGAAAACCATCCCTTCGCATTACTGTAACATGCAATAATATATCGGGGAAATGAGGTAAATCAGGTACAATAAATCCATACCCCTTACTACCATCAAACCACTTAATGACACCACTGATTTCGATAATCTCCCCACAAGCACCTATACTATCCTCAGATGGGGAACAATCCTTTAATGCATCCTTACTCGTCATAATAACGTGATCCTGTAGCTTATAAATTGTACGATATTGATTCTCTAGGTTTAAGTAAACATTGCTCTTGTATCAACACGCAAGCCCCAAGATAAGATTTCCCCACATTGTCGTATCTTCTATGTTAATGTCAGAGAATATCAACATGAATATTTATAAAACTATTTGATTGTACACTTTACATACCTTACAAGAAGTGCCCTACAAAAGAGGTCATATAAAAGTTTTTTTACATAATGATATTTTGATTAATGTGTAACTTGCATGATGAAGAAGTTCAATATAAGGTGAAAAAACGACAATTCAATTAAGGAAAATGCGCAATGCAATTGAAGAAAATCCTTACGATAATCGCAGCATTTATGGCATTTACAGCAAATGTTTATGCGAGTGAACCTATTAAGATTGGTGTTTATCTTCCATTAAGTGGTCAAAATGCATTTGGAGGTCAGCTTGAAATTAGAGGTATAGAATTAGCCCATAAAAAAGTTCCAGAAATTTTAGGACGTAAAGTAGAACTTGTTATTATTGATAATAAGTCTGATAAAGTAGAAGCGGCTAATGCTGTCATGCGTTTAACAGCAAGTGAAAAAGTGAGTGGAATCATTGGTAGCTATGGTTCTTCGCTCTCGTTAGCAGGTGGTGAAATATCTGAAAAGGCAAAGACTCCAACCATTGCAACGTCCTCAACAAGTCCCCTTGTTACACAGGGTAAAAAATATTACTTTCGTGCTTGCTTTATTGATTCCTATCAAGGAGTAGGAATCGCAACTTATGTAAGCCAAACTTTACATGCAAAAAAGGCTGCTATCCTTAAAGATATTTCAAGCGATTATGCTATTGGTCTTGCAAGTTATTTTACGCGTGCTTTCAAAAAATTAGGTGGTGAAGTTATCTCAAATTTAAATTATAATTCTGGAGATCAGGACTTTTCAGCTGTTCTCACGCAAATTATCGCCCAGAAACCTGATATCTTATTCATTCCATCTTACTTTTCTGAAGGTGCTATCATCATGAAACAAGCACGAGAATTAGGGGCTAAGTTTCAAATTATGGGTGGAGATGCTATGGATAATCCAGAAACCATTACGATTGCAGGAAAAGCTGCAGAAGGTTTCTTACATACGACACTTCCCTATAGTGAGGATATGCCAAATATGTCAGTAGCTGCGCAAGAATTCACAAAAGAATGGAAAAAAGCTTACCCTGACAAAGAACCAAATATCAATTCTGTTTTGGGATACACGAGTTATATGATGTTCATGAAGGCTATTGAAAATGCTGGTAGCACTGATCGTGAAAAAATTACTATCGCACTTAGCCAATTAAAAGATTTTCCTACCCCCTTTGGGGATATGTCAATGGATGAAAATCATAATCCTAAAATTCCTATTGGTATCATTAAAATACAGGATGGAAAACGTGTTTATTTAGAAGAAGTTAAACCTGCTTTTTAATTAAAAAGTTGTACTTATTAAAATGCAAGAATTGGTTGAGGATCTTTTTCTCAACCAAAAACTTAGAAATTTCTTATTGTCCTATGTAAATTAACAAATGTGGAAGGATGAGAGATGAGCACTGAAATGTTCATCCAGTACTTTTTTAATGCACTGGCATTGGGATCTCTTTATGGGCTTATTGCTATTGGCTACACCATGGTCTACGGTATACTGAGACTCATTAATTTTGCTCACGGTGATATCTTTATGCTGGGAGCATATTTTGTTTTCTTTTCCACAATTGGCTTTATGCCTGCTTGGGCAGCTTTTCTTCTTTTGTTCCTTGCTGCTCTTGTTTATTATTCGGTCTTTATAGGCTTTAAAAGGCGTCCTCCAATTTATTGGATTGCTACTTTTTTAATTCTTGCGCTAGGATTTGTTTATTATTTTAAAATTTCCCCACAAGATTTTACACCGATTTGGGTTTTAGCTCTTTGTTTTTCCATTTTTATTACAAGTGCTGTGGGTGTTGCTGTTGATCAATTTGCTTATAAACCTCTACGCCATGCTCCGCGCATTTCGGCACTTATCGGTGCAATCGGTGTTTCTTTTTTTATTGAAAATCTTGCTACTGTACTCTTTAGTGGTGTTCCGAAAGGTGTACAACAGCCAGATTTTCTTGTAACACCATTTTTATGGCATCTAGGATCAGGAGCAGATGGTATCATCAGAATTGCTCCCATGTCTTTGATCGTTCCCTTTGTGTCATTAATTCTTATTTTATTACTATTATGGATTATCCATAAAACAAAACCGGGTCTTGCTATGCGCGCAATCTCCCATGATATTGAAACAACACGTTTGATGGGTGTATCTGTCAATAAAGTTATTGCGTTTACATTTGGAATAGGCTCAGCTCTTGCCGCCATAGCAGGCATTATGTGGTCTTTACGTTATCCTCAAATTCAGCCTTATATGGGTGTTCTTCCTGGTCTCAAAGCATTTATCGCTGCTGTTATCGGAGGTATTGGTTCGATACCAGGTGCAATGTTGGGAGGATTGTTATTAGGGTTTATTGAAATTATGATTATCGCATTTTTTCCCGCGCTATCTGGATATCGAGATGCCTTCGCTTTCATTTTATTGATTCTGATTTTATTGATATTGCCCACAGGATTAATGGGTAAAAGAAGTCAGGAGAAAATCTAATGGCGAAGTCAGCGACAACTGTTTTATCGTGTATAAGTATTTTCGTTTTTATAGGTTTTTTATTTTATGCTGATAGCCATTTTAATGACTATACGCTTCGTATCATAAATCTGATTGCTATTAATGCGATATTGGCAATTTCGCTTAATTTGATTTACGGTTTCACAGGTATGTTTTCTCTTGGACATGCTGGATTTATGGCTATTGGTGCTTATGTTTGCGCAATTTTACTTCTTTCCCCTGAACAAAAAGAAATGATGTGGATTCTTGATCCTATTGCTGAACCATTATACCATTTACAGTTACCTTTTTTTATAGCTGTTGTTATAAGTGGTTTGTGTGCTGCAGTTGTAGGTTTATTAATTGCTTTACCAATATTGCGTCTTGGTGGTGATTATCTTGGAATTGCAACATTAGGTTTTGCAGAAATTATTCGCATTGTCATTACGAACGCAACATCGCTCACAAATGGCTCTTTGGGAATCAAAGGAATACCTCAAAATGCAACATTATGGTGGAACTACGGTTGGCTAGCATTTACTGTTCTCTTTATTGTCCTCTTACTGCAAAGCAATACTGGTAACGTATTACGTGCTATCCGTGATGATGAAATAGCTGCGAAAACTATGGGAATTAACGCTTTTTTCTACCGTAGTTTTTCTTTTACTGTTGGAGCGTTTTTTGCAGGTATAGGTGGCGCATTAATGGCGGCTCTTATTTCAACCATTGATCCAAAAATGTTTAATTTTCTTTTGACTTTTAATATTTTGATGATTGTTGTTGCTGGTGGTCTCGGTTCAATTACAGGGAGCATTATTGGCAGCATTATTATTACAGTAATGCTTGAATGGCTTCGTATTATTGAAAGTCCATTTGACTTAGGTTTTATACATATTCCAGAAACCCCAGGACTTCGTATGGTTGTTTTTTCTCTTTTATTGCTGGTAATTATCTTGTTTTGGAGAAAAGGGTTAATGGGACAACGAGAATTCTCATGGAATGGAATTTATAGCTTTTTGACACGCAAAAAGCTTTCTAATACTGAGGGAAAGCTATGAACGACAACATCCTTTCACTCAATAATATTGTAATGCGTTTTGGCGGATTAGTTGCTGTAAATAATGTTAATATGGCAATTAAACGAGGAAGTATTACTGGGTTAATTGGTCCCAATGGTGCTGGAAAAACAACAGTTTTCAATATGATTTCTGGATTTTATGCTCCTACAAGCGGCATCATTCTTTTTGATGAGAAAAAAATTTCTGGAGCGTCTCCTTATATTATCTGTAGAAGCCATATTGCCAGAACATTTCAAAATATTCGTCTTTTTTCAGGGTTAACGGTTTTGCAGAATGTTATGGTAGGAGCGCATGTTCGACAAAAATATCCTTGGTTTTCTTCAGCTCTATTTTTTTCAAAAGCAATGAAAGAAAAGAAGGAAGTTTATAAAAATTCCTTGGAGCTCCTTGAACAGCTACAACTTGATCACCTTGCCAATCAATCGGCAACAGCTTTACCTTATGGTGTGCAACGACGTCTAGAAATTGCACGCGCGTTAGCCACAAAGCCCAAATTGCTTCTTCTTGATGAACCTGTTGCTGGCATGAATCCACAAGAAAGTGAAGATCTTAGAAAATTCATCGCAAAAGTGCAAAAAGACTTTGATCTTACAATTCTTCTTATTGAGCACGATATGAAAGTGGTTATGGGGCTTTGCCAACATATTTTGGTTATGGAATATGGCTGTTGCATTGCCAATGGTACACCAGATGAAATTCGTAATAACCCTAAAGTTATTGAAGCTTATCTTGGCGGAGATGTTTATGGATATTCTTAAAATAAAAAATCTTTACGTTCATTATGGCGCCATTAAAGCTGTCCAAAATCTTTCTATGTCCATAAAGCGGGGCAGTATTGTCACTTTAATTGGAGCCAATGGTGCAGGAAAAAGCAGTATTGTACGTTCTATTACAGGACTTAATCGCTCTGTTTATGGAGAAATTACCTATAATGGCAAATCTATTATTAAAAAATCACCAGAAGAGATTTTGCGATTAGGGATTGCTCTAAGTCCTGAAGGACGACGTATCATGCCCCATCTCACTGTTTTAGAGAATCTTCATCTAGGTGCTTATATTCGTCACGATAAGCAGGGAATTTCCCGTGATATTGAATGGATATTTGACCTTTTTCCGCGCCTACGTGAAAGAGCAAAACAGTTGGGAGGAACAATGTCAGGTGGTGAACAACAGATGGTTGCTGTGGGCCGTGCACTCATGAGCAATCCTGATATGGTCATATTAGATGAACCCTCGTTGGGGTTAGCGCCACTTCTCGTTCGAGAAATTTTTTCTATTATTCGAAAAATTAATGATATGGGAAAAACTGTTCTTCTTATTGAACAAAATGCATTTGCGGCACTTTCCATAGCTGACTATGCTTATATTTTAGAGGTAGGACATATTTTATTTCACGGTGAAGGAAAAACTATGCTCTCTGATTCGCGTGTTAAAGAAGCCTATCTTGGTGGATAAAGACTACGAATTAAGGAAATAGAGCTCATTCCCTCCACCTTCTAAAAAAGCATTTCTCATTAAGGATGAGAAATGCTCCTTTGTGAATTTTGACTATTACATCCACCATTTTTCTGCACTGAATATTCCTGCTTCTTGTTCAATAATATGCGCTATCTGAAAAATGACTTCTTCAGAAAAAGGTTTACCAATCAATTGCAATCCTAGAGGTAAACCATTTGATGACAGACCAGCAGGAACAGAAATTCCTGGTAAACCAGCCATATTGACTGGTACCGTAAAAATATCATTAAGATACATTGCTACAGCATCAGTTTTTATTTTTTCATCAGCAATACCAAAAGCAGGTGTTGGTGTTGCTGGTGTCAAAATAGCATCAATGCCCGAAGCAAAACATTGATCAAAATCACGTTTTACGAGTGTTCTTACTTTTTGAGCTCTTAGATAACAGGCATCATAATAACCAGATGAAAGGACATAAGTCCCAACCAAAATACGCCGCTTAACTTCATTACCAAAACCAACAGAACGTGTATTTTCATACATCTCAATGATGTCTTTTCCAGGCATGCGCAAACCAAAACGCACACCATCATAACGCGCTAAATTAGAAGAAGCTTCTGCAGGAGCTATAATGTAATAAGAAGGTAGAGCATATTTTGTATGAGGCAAAGAAATATCCTTAATCTCAGCACCTGCTTCTTTTAACCAATTTATTCCTTTTTGCCAAAGCTCAATAATTTCTGGAGACATTCCATCCACATGATATTCTTTTGGAATACCTATTTTCATTCCTTTGATTGATTGACCAAGATAACTTTCATAATCAGGAACTGGTAAATTGACGGAAGTAGAATCTTTTTCATCAAAAGAGGCCATTGATCTGAGTAAGATAGCACAATCACGAACATCTCTGGCAACAGGTCCAGCTTGATCAAGAGATGAAGCAAACGCGACAACGCCCCATCGCGAACAACGTCCATAAGTTGGCTTTATTCCTACAGTTCCAGTAAAAGCTGCTGGTTGACGTATTGAGCCACCTGTATCTGTTGCTGTTGCCCCAGCACAAATTTGTGCAGCAACAGCGGCAGAAGATCCTCCCGATGAACCACCGGGTACGAGTTTTTCATTCGAGCCTTTTTTTCTCCATGGACTAATAACGGGGCCATAATATGATGTTTCGTTGGATGAGCCCATAGCAAACTCATCCATATTAAGTTTTCCTAACATCACAGCACCGTCTTGCCATAAATTAGCTGTGACAGTTGATTCATAGTGCGGTTTAAAACCATCAAGGATATGTGAACAGGCTTGAGTATGAACACCATAGGTTGCAAAAAGATCTTTAATCCCCAAGGGGATTCCTTCTAAAAGCCCTCCCTGCCCTTTCGCTAAGCGACTGTCTGATTCAGCAGCCATTTTCATTGCCTGTTCTGCTGTTATTGTTACATAAGCATTCAAAATTGGATTAGCTAATTCTATTGCTTGTAAATAAGCTTCCGTTAATTCTGTTGCTTTGAGATTTTTCTTTGTTAAAGCATCACGAGCTTGCGCAATTGTGAGGGTTGTTAAATCAGTCATATTGGTTCTCAAATTTCAAAAATATAAAAAATTACTCAACAATTTTTGAGACAAGAAAAAAATTTTCTTCTGTAACAGGAGCATTGGCTACAATATCTGCTGCTTTATCACCATCTGTAACACTATCTTCACGCATTCGTAGAGTCATCGGCATCACAGATGTTAATGGCTCAATTCCACTGACATCAACTTCATTCAATTGTTCTACAAAACCTAAAATAGCATTGAATTTTTTTGTCACAGGTTCTATCTCATCATCGTGGAGGGCAATCCTTGCTAAATGTGCTATCCGCTTGACTGTCTCTTGATCAACAGACATACTCTTTACGCCTTTCTGCTTTTTTGTTTATTTATTGATCTTTATTCTGGCTATACAAGGCTGCACTTGTAAGTGCAAGAATATTAGATAACATGAATAAAGAATATAACTATAGATCTGAAACATTAAAAAACGTATTATACCCTTATGACTGTTATTAATATAGATGAAGTTATAACACATCTTTTGCCTAGACAAACAATAGCAGGCTTAGATTTAGGGACAAAAACTATCGGAATTGCCATTTCTGATATGGGGCTGACTGTCTCAAATCCGCGTCCTGTACTACAGCGAAAAAAATTTACAGAAGATGCTTACACACTTATTAAAATTTTTGACCGTGAAAATGTAGGCGTTATTATCATTGGCTTACCTCTTAACATGAATGGAAGCAGTGGCTCTCGTGTTCAAGCAACCAGAGCTTTTGTGAGCAATATGAAAGCTTATACAAAAATTCCATTTGTTTTTTGGGACGAACGTTTATCAA
The DNA here is from genome assembly GCF_042195095.1 of Bartonella sp. CL435QHHD. Taxonomy (NCBI): domain Bacteria; kingdom Pseudomonadati; phylum Pseudomonadota; class Alphaproteobacteria; order Hyphomicrobiales; family Bartonellaceae; genus Bartonella; species Bartonella sp. CL435QHHD. Next base: position 23,244 of record NZ_JBHINS010000027.1, on the reverse strand, counting down.
CAATTGCTGCGGAACGGTCTCTTTTAGAAATGAATGTATCGCGCGCTAAAAGAGCAAGCCGTATTGATTCGGCAGCCGCCGCTTTTATATTGCAAGGTGCTCTCAATAGAATTCAACACTTTCATCATATGGAAGGATAGAGGACATTGAGCAAATGCCCTGCATTATATCGTGCAATGAGCATCCCGTAAGAAGATCTCCATTGTCCCCCAAGGCGGCTTTCCATATAGGCATTTGCAACATGTTCTATGTCTGTAGAACGTAATGCTGCTGCTGCTGCTGCATAAGCTACCTGTTCAACAAAAAACCTTCCTGCACCTTCATTTGCTGATGCCATATCACCTGCTGACTTAATGATTTCAATTGCTCGGGGTCCCGCTGGCCCAATATCAAGAGCAATTTTTTCCAACAATTTCTGAAACAATCCCGGTGCTTTTTCAGCAATAAGAATGGCATCCTTTACCAATTGATTAGCAGAACTATTTCTCACAATTCGCGCAGGCCCATTATGCAACATTTGTGATAATGGATTATTCTCTATAAAACTTTCAATACCAAGTTGTGCAATAATTTCACCAATAATAGGCACAACCAATTGACTTACATGATAAGCAATAATAGGTGTCATAATACGGGCAAAAGCGGCTTCAGAACGGTCATTTGCTGCATTGTCAAATGCTCTCGCTAAACGCAAAACCAATGCTTGTGAGGCAGCTATATCTAATGCAATATCTGCAAAAATACGTTCTGTCAGTGGAGGTAAAGGCTGATTGGGCATTTTTTTCCGGAAAAAATCTATACCAAATTGAAGAGCCGCTCGTAAAACACCTGCCGATATGACAGATTGATCGAAACGCATCATCGTCTCGATATCTTTAATAACTTTAAGCCCTTCTCCAGCATTTCCCAAAAGCCAGCCATAACTGCCTTGGAAATCGACAACCCCCTCTGGTGTTAAAAGTTCTCCAGAACGCTGAATTAAATGACGAATCGATATAGATCCATTTAATGCGCCATTTTCTTGTATGCGTGGAATAAAAAAACAACTTAAATGACCATTTAAATCTGCACTAACAAGATATCCGTCAGCGGTAGGATTAATAACATTGGTTTTTACAACATTTAAACGATATAGATCACGTTCCATACTTTCATCGAAAGAAATTTTCTTAACACTTGGAAAATTGAAAGCGTATTTTTCAATATCGTCAAATGCACAAGTTAGAGAAGCAGCCTTTTTATGATGAATAGGCTTTGATGAAGAATCATATTGGCGTGATAAAAGTACATTTTGCCATTTTTTGAAGAGCTCAATATCACTAATTAAAACAGCAATAGCTGCACTCGTTATGATAACTTCATTCAAATGTCCTGTTTCTAAACCAGCAGATAAAGCTAAACGAATCGCACGCGCTTGATAGCGTACTCCATTTTCTGAACTCGCATTTTCCCAAAGTGAGGTAACCAAACCTGCTTGTCTAGAATATTGTTGAAGAGCTTGATAGGAAGAATGGATCTCTAATTTTTCCGTTGGTTGCCCCCATTCATCATTATAGCATAATAAAGGCTTATAATGATTCGCTAAGCAAGAAAGTTTCCATGCTTCTCGACTCGCGGCAAAATCCCCTATTTCTTCAAAACTTGCTAACAAAAACTTAGGCAAAGTAGAAGCAATACGAAACATAAGCGTATCACTAAGAAATGTATTTTTTCGACGAGTATTTTGCGCAGATACAGCACTCATAGGTATATTCCTACATTCAAATCATTCATATCATAGACTATTTGTCTTTTTAGAGTTAAGAAACATTTATCATATTCAAACAAATGCTTGTTTAACCTGTTTAGAGAGAGATAAAGAAGAATGCTATGATTCAAGATAATTTTTTTCCACTTTTCCCTCATCAACATCTTTTAGCTATTAAAGATCTGAGTGTACAAGATCTTAATACATTGCTTGATCGTGCAGAAGCAAATGTTATCCTTTCTAACAAAATTGATAAAATAAAATCTACTTTGCATGGACGGACTCAAATTAATCTCTTTTTTGAAGCCTCTACGCGAACACAATCTTCTTTTGAATTAGCGGGTAAAAGGCTAGGTGCACATGTGATGAGTCTTGCGATCGGCAACTCATCTGTAAAAAAGGGAGAAACATTACTTGATACAGCTACAACTCTCAATGCAATGAAGCCAGATATACTGGTTTTTCGCCATAACAGTGCAGGAGCGGCAGCTTTATTAGCGCAAAAAGTTGATTGTTGTGTTATTAATGCAGGTGATGGTGCTCATGAACATCCAACCCAAGCTTTATTAGATGCTCTAACCATTAAAAGGGCAAAAGGTCGTATTGAAGGATTAACTGTTGCGATTTGCGGAGATATCTTACACTCACGTGTTGCCCGTTCCAATATCTTGTGTCTTAATGCTTTGGGTGCTCGTGTTCGTGCTGTTGCTCCCTCAACACTCTTACCCGCAGAAATCGCTCATATGAGTGTTGAGGTTTTTAACACGATGAAAGAAGGTCTTAAAAATGCTGACGTTATCATGATGTTGCGCTTACAGCATGAACGGATGACAGGCTCTTTTATTCCCTCTACGCGTGAATATTTCCATTATTTTGGCTTACATAAAGAAAATTTAGCCTATGCCAAAAATGATTCTATTATTCTGCATCCTGGCCCATTAAACCGTGGTGTAGAGATTGCATCCGACATAGCAGATGGACCACAAAGTATGATTCATACACAAGTAGAAATGGGAATTGCAGTGCGTATGGCTGTCATGGAGGCTTTATTAGATTCACGCGCAAAGATCAGTGGAGAAAAAAAATGATAAAACCAATTGTTTTTCAAAATGCTCGTATTATTGATCCTTCGCGCACAATCGATGAAATTGGTACAGTTATTGTTGAAAATGGACGAATTATAGCCGCTGGAAAAGAAGCTCTGAATCAGGGATTCCCTGAAGAAGCAGAAGTTATTAACGCACAAAACAAAGCAATTCTCCCTGGACTCGTTGATGCGCGCGTTTTTGTTGGAGAATTAGGGAATGAGCATTGTGAAACAATTGCATCAGCAAGTCAAGCGGCCGCAGCAGGTGGTATTACTTCCTTTCTTATGATGCCAAACACGCATCCAGTTATTGATAATATTGCTCTGATTAAATTTATTACGCATACAGCACAGGAAATCTCATTGGTCAATATTTATCCCGTTGCTTCAATCACACAAGGTTTCAACGGACAAGAAATAACCGAATTTGGTTTGCTCAAAGATGCAGGAGCCGTTGCTTTTAGTGAAGGCAAAAAAACACTTCAAAATTCATCTGTTATGCGGCGTGCAATGACTTATGCACGCGATTTTGATGTTCCATTGATGCATGAAACGCAAGATAAAGATCTTACAGGGCAAGGTGTGATGAATGAAGGACTGCTTGCCAGTTGGCTTGGTCTTTCTGGCATCCCTCGCGAAGCAGAAGTTATTCCACTTGAAAGAGATCTGCGATTAGCAGTATTAACGCAAACACGCTATCATGCCGCTCAAATATCGACAGCACTCTCTGCTGATGCACTTCGTTTAGGTAAAAAACGCAGTGAGAAAATTTCAGCGGGTGTATCTATTAATCATTTATCTTTCAATGAAAATGACATTGGTGAATATCGCACCTCTTTTCGCTTAATGCCCCCATTGCGTACAGAAGAAGACCGTATAGCAATGATTGAAGCAATAAAGGATGGGACTGTAGATGTTATTGTCTCTTCTCATGATCCTCAGAGTATCGACAAAAAACATTTACCATTTAATGACGCGGCAGTTGGCGCTATTGGTATGGAGACCTTATTGAGCGCAGCCTTACGCCTTTATCATGATGATAGCCTATCTCTTCTACGGATAACGGAACTTTTGTCAACGGCGCCTGCAAAGCTCTTTGGACTCAATGCAGGAACACTCAAAAAAGGTGCTCATGCAGACTTTATTGTGGTTGATCTTGAAGAACCATGGGTTGTTTCGAAAGAGAAGCTCTATTCACGTTCAAAAAATACCCCTTTTGATAATGCACGTTTTCAAGGACGTGTGCTCCAGACCTTTGTGAAAGGGAAATCCGTTTTTAAACTTGATCAACAAACTTAATGAGATTCTTAATGAATGAAGCAGAAATATTTTTTCAGTCCACTCCATGGTTTATTTTCCTCATATCTTATCTCATTGGCTCGATTCCATTTGGTCTTCTTTTTACGAGATTGTTCAAAATTGGTGATATAAGAACAATCGGTTCCGGCAATATTGGAGCAACAAATGTTTTACGAACAGGAAATAAAAAGCTTGCTGCTCTAACACTTCTTTGTGATATGTTAAAAGGAACTATCGTTGTTTTGATTATAAAGTTTTTTAGTAATCCGCTAGACAATAGTATACTTGTTTCTCTAGCGGGTTTTTTTACTTTCTTAGGACATCTTTTCCCCGTATGGCTTAAATTTAAAGGTGGCAAAGGTGTTGCTACCTATCTAGGGGTCTGTTTAGGAATCTATTGGCCCGCAGCAATTATTTTTATTATTGTATGGAGTGCGATTTTTCTTCTCATGCGTTATTCTTCATTATCTGCGCTTATTGCTGTTACGATCACACCGATATTTGTTTTTTATTTTTCCGCTTCTTATTTCTATTGTATGCTGATTGTGATGAGCGTATTTGTGTTTATAAAACATTCTGCAAATATCAGTAGATTATTAATTGGGGAAGAAAGTAAGATTGGTACGCAACACGGAGATAAATAAAGGAATCCTGCTTACTGATCGTCAACGTCTAAGCTGGTTACGGTTATTGCGCAGTGAAAATATTGGAGCTGTTAGTTTTCGTAATCTCATTGATCATTATAAAACAGCAGAAAATGCTCTGGCAGCGCTGCCAGAGCTTAGTAGAAAAGGTGGTGGTTCTGTATCTATAAAAATAGCAAGCTTAGAAGATGCAGAAAAAGAAATGCAAGAAGCTGAAAGATTAGATATTCGGTTCATCGGTGTGGGCGAACCAGACTATCCAGCTTTTCTTAAGGTTACAGAAGCCCCTCCGCCGCTTATTGCTATCAAAGGTAATATTTCAATTTTTCAAAAAACTTCTATTGGAATTATAGGTTCTCGAAATGCTTCAGCTGCTGGGAAAAAGCTTACGGCTCAATTTGCGCGTTTTCTCGGAGAAGCAGACTTTGTAACAATTTCTGGTCTCGCTCGTGGAATTGATAGCGTTGCGCATCAAGCAAGTTTAAAAACAGGAACTGTTGCAGTCATGGCTGGAGGAATTGATCATATCTATCCTCCTGAAAATAAAAAGTTGCACGAAGATATTATCGCCAACGGTGGGGCCATCATCAGCGAAATGCCCATTTCTTGGAAGCCGCGTGCTATCGATTTTCCAAGAAGAAACCGTATTATTGCAGCTCTATCACTTGGTCTCTTGGTTGTAGAGGCAGCCCTGCGCTCAGGGTCCTTAATTACCGCACGTCAAGCAGCTGAAATGGGACGGTTAATTTTTGCCATTCCCGGTTCTCCACTTGATCCAAGATCTGTTGGTACAAACAATCTTATCAAAGACGGTGCTCTACTCACCACACATCCTTCTGACATTATAGAAACACTTACGCCATTAATTTCACCGCTTCCAAATTCGCAACTCAATTTTTTTGAGGAACCATCCTCTTTACAACTTGAAAAGGAGAATTTTAATTTAGCAGATGAAAAAAACAGCGGTCTCTCTTCAGCAGATGACAATGCAGCACGTGCAGCAGTTCTCTCCGCTCTTTCAACAACGCCAATCGATTTAGACACACTTAGTATCCACTCAGGTGTTTCACTCCCAGCTCTCTACCTCTTGTTGGTAGAACTCGACCTTGCTGGAAAGCTTATTCGACACTCTGGTGGTTGTGTGTCATTGTCGAATCTTGATCTTCCCCAAGAGCCTCAGCACTATTAATAATGCTTTGCCCTTCTTTGGCAACCATATCCAAAAGCAATGCTAAAAGCGGACTATGCGCCTGACGCGCCATCTGATTCATTTGCTTTGACATGTCTGTAATATATTGGATAACTTTTAAATGATTTATAAACATAATCCTCTATCCTTGAGCATTTCCCCTCCTACCTCTCAATAGACGTCTTAGTATTTCGCCGTATGTTTTTGTAATAACAGTGGAAAATAAATCGTGTAATTCTATATAGGGTGTATTCTAATAATGACAATCATAAGTTGTACAATATTCATGTTTTTTATATGGCTAATATTTTTTTATGTGCTCTTAAGCAATTGGCATTAGCTATTCGCGTAAAAGGCGTTTATAAAAAAATTTTTATTTCAATATTTGGGTAAAATTATGAATATCGTTATCGTTGAATCTCCAGCAAAAGCAAAAACAATTAATAAATATCTTGGATCTCAATACAAAGTTGTCGCATCATTTGGACATGTTCGTGATTTGCCTGCAAAAGATGGTTCTGTTTTACCGGATCAAGATTTTTCTATGAAATGGGATATAGATTCTGCTGCCGCTAAACGTTTAAATGAAATAGCAAAAGCCGTTAAAGAAGCCGATAGCCTTATATTAGCAACAGACCCTGATCGTGAAGGGGAAGCTATTTCATGGCATATTCTGGATGTTCTCCGTCAAAAAAAAGTTTTAAAAGATAAACCTATTAAAAGAGTTGTCTTCAATGCCATCACCAAAAAGTCTGTGCTTGATGCTATGAACAATCCACGTGATATTGATACATCACTTGTAGATGCTTATCTTGCACGTCGCGCTCTTGATTATCTCGTTGGTTTTACACTTTCACCTGTTTTATGGCGGAAACTTCCTGGTGCCCGTTCAGCAGGACGCGTTCAATCGGTTGCTTTGCGTATTATTTGTGATCGTGAATCAGAAATAGAACATTTTATCAAAGAAGATTATTGGTCCATTACAACACAGTTAAAAACCATCCGAAATGATAGTTTCCAAGCAAGATTGACAATGTTTAATCAAAGAAAAATAGGCAAGCTTGATATTCAATCTCAAGAACAAGCAGACCAAATTCGCCTTATGTTGGAGCAAGCCCAATATCATACACTCAGTGTTGAAGCAAAACCTACAAAGAGAAATCCTTTTCCTCCATTTACAACCTCCACACTACAACAAGCAGCTTCTTCAAAATTAGGATTTTCAGCTTCTCGCACTATGCAAATTGCCCAAAAGCTTTATGAAGGCATTGAAATTAATGGTGAAACGGCAGGGCTGATTACTTATATGCGTACCGATGGTGTGCAAATAGCACCAGAAGCTATTGATTCAGCACGAAAAGTTATTCATGAAACTTTCGGTAAAGACTATATTCCTGAAAAACCACGTTTTTATTCAACAAAGGCAAAAAATGCACAAGAAGCACACGAAGCGATCCGTCCAACAGATTTTCAACGCAATCCTAGTCAAGTCCGTAATTTTCTCGATAGCGATCAAGCAAAGCTCTATGAGCTGATATGGAAGCGTGCTATTGCCAGCCAAATGCGTTCTGCTGACATTGAACGTACAACCGTTGAAATTGAAGCACAGCAAGGAGAAAACCGTGCAAATCTACGAGCAACAGGATCTGTTATTCGCTTTGATGGCTTTATTTCCGTCTACACGGATCAACGAGACGAAGAAAATAATGAAGAAAATGAAACAACACGTTTACCACAAATAAACACTGGTGAAGCACTTAAAAAAGAAAAAGTTGAATCCGTACAACATACCACAGAGCCCCCTTCTCGTTATTCTGAAGCTTCATTAATTAAAAAGCTTGAGGAGTTAGGAATTGGTCGTCCTTCGACTTATGCCTCCACATTGGCGACATTGTGTGACCGTGGATATATTGTCATTGATAAACGAAAGCTTATTCCCGATGCTAAGGGACGTATTGTTACGGCCTTTCTTGAAAATTTCTTTAATCGCTATGTAGAATATGGTTTCACAGCAGATCTTGAAGAAAAGCTGGATCTTATATCTGACGGCAAACTTTCTTGGAAAGACGTCTTAAGGGATTTTTGGGATGGATTTAATGCATCTATTAGCAATATCCAAGAACTCCGTATAACCAATGTCCTTGATGTTTTAAATGTAACATTAGCACCTCTCGCCTTTCCTGAACGCGAAGATGGAAGTGATGTGCGTTCCTGTCCTCTTTGTAAAAATGGTCAATTATCATTAAAACTCGGTCGTTATGGTGCTTTTGTTGGCTGTTCCAATTATCCCGAATGTAAATACACACGCCAACTTGGTACAGATACTGGAGAAGATAATGAAGCTGTACGCAATGATGAACCTGTTATACTTGGTATTGACCCTGAAACAGGAAAAGATATCTCTCTTCGCAATGGCCGGTTTGGACCCTATATTCAACTTGGTGAAAGCAAAGAAGTTAAGCGTGCAGGACTACCAAAAGAGTGGCAGGCAGAAAATGTAACCCTTGATAAAGCCTTGGCTTTACTATCCCTTCCCCGTGAAATTGGCATTCATCCTGAAACTGGAAAAATAATCACGGCTACGATTGGACGATATGGTCCCTATCTTAGCCATAACGGAAAATCTGCGCGCCTTCTTCATGCAGATGAAGTTTTTGATATTGGTATCAATCGCGCTGTTACAGTATTGGCAGAACAACAAGAAAACAAAACCAAGCAAAGCAGAACAACACCTGAAGCATTGGCAACATTAGGAGAGCATCCAGAAGGAGGAACCATTACCGTGCGCAACGGGCGTTATGGTCCTTATGTCAATTGGGGTAAAATTAATGCAACATTGCCAAAAGATAAAGATCCCATTAGTGTAACACTTCCAGAGGCACTAGAACTTATATCGGCTAAAGCATCGAGTAAAAAAACAACTTCAAAAAGAGCTTCTTCTAAAACAAAAGCAAAAATAAAAGAGACATAAATTTTGGCTAAAGGTGAAAAAAACATAAAATATCTCTCTTCATTCAAGGGGAAAACTTTTCCCAATAAGGAAGCAATCCTTTCCTTTATAATTGAGAATCCTAACCACTCAAGTAAACGAGAAATCGCTAAAGCTTTTAACTTAAAAGGCGATTCTCGTATCTGGCTTAGAGATATGTTACGTGAGTTAAAGGATCAAAATCTCATATCTAAACACCACAAAAGAGCAATAAACAAAGGAAAATTACCCCCTGTTTCTTTAGTAAAAATTAGCGGACGTGATAAAGATGGAAGTTTTATTGCACAACCTCTTGAATGGGAAGATTCTCCAAAGCCCAATATTGAAATACACTCTTTTCATCACATAACAGGAAGTAATATTGGTGTTGGAGATCATATTCTTGTAAAAGTTTTTCGAAATAAAAATTCTGAAAGCTCAAGCCATCCTTATACGGGACGAATTATTCGTAAAATTGATGTATCTCCCAAAAGCGCATTTGCTGTTGTACAAAAATTTGAAAATAATCAATGGCGCCTTGATCCTATAGACCGCAAAACCAATGAACTCATTGTTGAAATGTCTCCAGAAATGAAGATTCAAATTGGTGACCTCGTTGAAGTCGAAATTAAAAAAAATACTGGTTACGGATTAAAGAGCGCAAAAATAAAGAATGTTTTAGGGCACATTAAGAGTGAGAAAACACTCTCAATGATAGCGCTTCTTTCGAAAGGAATTCCTTATATTTTTCCTGAAAGTGTTCTTGAGCAAGCCAAACATATCAAAGCTGCCAATATGGATAATCGTGAAGATTGGCGACAATTACCCTTTATTACAATTGATCCACCAGATGCAAAAGACCATGATGATGCAGTTTATGCAACCAAGGATAAAGACCCAGCAAATAATGATGGTTGGATTATTATTGTGGCCATTGCAGATGTTTCTTACTATATCAAAACAGGAAGCGCTTTAGATAAAGAAGCATTGAAACGTGGAAATTCTGTTTATTTTCCCGATACCGTTGTGCCAATGTTACCTGAACGCCTTTCTCATGATTTATGTTCTCTTCGTGAAGGAAAAGAAAGACCAGCTTTAGCCGTTCGTATGATTTTTGATGCAAACGGTAATAAACGAAAACATAGTTTTCATCGTATTATGATTCGTGTAAGAGCCAAACTTTCTTATCAAGAAGTACAATTGGCAATTGAAGGTAATATAAATGAAAAAATAACCCCTCTTTTTGAGAGCATTTTGCACCCCTTATGGGAAGCCTATGCATGCCTTAAAGCTGCGAGAAATCGTCGCCAACCACTAGAATTAGAAATTGCAGAAAAAAAGATTATTCTTGATCAAAATGGATGCATAAAAGATGTTGTGAGTGAAACACAATTAGAAGCGCATCGTTTAATTGAAGAGTTTATGATACAAGCTAATATTGCAGCTTCTGAAACATTAAAACAACATCACCAGCCGCTCATTTATCGTATTCATGAAAAACCTTCTCTTGCTAAGCAAGAAATACTTCGGAGCTTTCTTCAAAGTTTGGGGATACCACTCTCCCGCGGAAGCGAACTTACCTCAGCGCGCCTTAATAGAATTTTAGAAAAGGTCGCTCATACTCAACAACAAGAACTAGTCAATCAAGTTATTTTGCGTTCACAATCACAAGCAGAGTACAACCCTAAAAATAGTGGCCATTTTGGTTTGAATTTGCAGAACTATACACATTTTACATCACCAATCCGTCGTTATGCTGATCTCATTATTCATCGAGCACTCATTAAAGCTCTCAAATTAGGAAATGATCAATTAACAGATACACAAGAACAAAATCTTGCAGAAATTGCTACGCAAGTTTCTTTATACGAACGCCGTGCAATGATGGCTGAAAGAGAAACGATTGATCGGCTTGTTGCTCACTATTTAACGAATAAAATCGGTCGTATTTTTACAGGCCGCATTTCCGGAGTTACAAAAGCAGGTCTTTTTATCTCACTTGATAAACTCAATACAGATGGTTTTGTCCATATTTCTACACTTAAAAATGATTATTATCATTTTGATGAAGCACAACATGTTCTTGTAGGACAGCGTAGCCATAAAGGCTATCAGCTCAGTGATGTTGTAGAAGTAAAACTTATAACGGTACAACCTTTTGCTGGCGCTTTATGCTTTGAACTGTTAACAAAACCTCGTCCAATAAAATTTTCACCGACATCCTACCATAAAAACAAATTAAAAAAACAAAAGTATACTTTTTATGGGAAAAGAAAAAATTAAGCTTCTTGCCCTCCATTGAATATAATATGAATAATAAATTCAATTTAAGAAATGACTTATATTATATAATATTTATATGTACAATCTTCTTTCTTTAGTATACAAGAGGATAAATTTTATTGTTAAGTCTATAATAACCATATAAAAATCTTGCAGTTTTTTATACTTAGAAAATGAGAGAAACTGCAAAGGATAGTTTTGGCTCCCTTTCATTTCAGCTCATCTTTTCATTGTTTAAATAAACAAGAGTACCTTAAGCCATTCTCATGAAAAAAAAACCTTTTGACTCTCAAAATAATTCTTTGCGTGCAATTATTGCCGCTATTGCAACCATTGGCACTGTTGGAACAGCATTGGCAATGGGAACACAACTTGTCTCTCTTCTTATGGCAGAGAAAGGACTTTCCAACAGTACAATCGGCTATAGTGGAACAGTTGGTGGAATCGCCACAATTATTGCAGCTATTTTTACGTCTCGAATTGCCTTATGCTTAGGAATCGCTCAAACAATATTGCTTATGATGGCGATAGGATCTTTAAGTTTTTTAGGATTCTATTTTTTTGATCCCATATGGATTTGGTTTATTTTAAAGTTTATATTACATTTCAGCATGACAGTTATGTTTATCCTATCAGAGTTTTGGATCAACAGTTATGCTCCCCCAAAAAAACGCGGTTTGATCCTTTCTATTTATGCTATTGTCTTAGGATTAGGGTTTATAATAGGTCTAACGCTGCTAGCAAAAGTGGGAACACAAGGATTTATTCCTTTTGCTGTTGGATATAGCCTTATTATACTTGCTACTATACCAATTCTTACCGCTTGGAAATTAAGTCCAGAATTTCAAAAAAATCAATATATGCCATTTTTTCGTTATCTTTTTCACGTTCCAAGTGCAATGATGGCGGTCCTTGTTTACGGGGCCATTCAAATGGGCGTATTAACTCTTATAATACCCTTTAGTTTATCCATTGGTTATAATGAGAATGAAGCAGCACATTTTATGGCAACCCTTGCACTTGGGAATATTTTCCTCTTAATTCCTATCAGCATTATAAGCGACTACGCCAAAGATCGACGCTACCCGCTGATGAGTTGCGCTATTTTAGGTTTTTTAGGAACTTTTATAGTACCATGGATTCTTCAATATCCATGGATTCTGATGCTTGATTTGTTTTTTCTGGGTGGTGTATCAGCGAGCCTTTATACAATTAGTCTTGCACATTTAGGAGCCCGTCTCAAGGGGCAAGAGCTTGCTGCTGCTAATTCTGCTTTTATTTTTTGTTATGGAATTGGTATGCTCATCGGACCGACCTTTATCGGAAAATCCATGGATATCTTTAAACACTTTGGTTTTTCAATAGCCATGGCTGTTTTTTTCGGTTTATATGTCATTTTGGTGTTTGTCCAACTTATGAGAAAATTAATCAGCTCTTGACTTTTTTGAGAACATCCGTAGTGTTGCCGGAAAATCTGATGATGTCGGAAATAAGTTTTGACAGAAATAATATTTTTTCAGTATAAATAGGGTATTTACATTATGGCTAAAGCAGCAACCATTAAGATCAAGCTTTTATCAACTGCAGATACTGGTTTTTTCTATGTAACAAAGAAAAACAGCCGTACAATGACAGATAAAATGAGCAAGCGTAAATATGATCCAGTTGTAAAAAAGCACGTTGAATTTAAAGAAACAAAAATTAAATAAATAAAATTATTATTAAATTGATAGATTTTATACTCCAAAAGAAATGTTGGAGTATTGCTCTTCAAAGTTATTTTTTGAGGGGTGTTTTTTTATTTCCTTAAGTTTAAAAAGTTTACTTTAAACTTTGTATGTTTTGTACGGATTTGGATAAGTTGATTTATTATTTAAGTTGCTTACATATATTCTGTATGAGTATTTGATTATTGTGATATCTAATGAAAATTTTGTCATTAAAACGAAACACTGTTTCGTCATATGAATAAAGTTTCTCGGGTCAATTATAAACAATACTAAAATAGAGTTATAATAATGTTAGCAGTTTCTTTATTTCATGAAAAAATCTTTTTCTCATTTTAATCTAAGAAGCTTTAATCTAAAAGTTATCGGTTTCAGTATTTTTGTCGCTGCTAGCATTCTTATCATTATGTCAACTTATTTTAAGAAAACTCAGCTGTTGCCTCAAAAAGAAAAATTTTCTTCTCAAAACACTGTTGAAGGAAATGCATTAATCATTGATGGCGATACCATTATGATTTCTTCAATTAAGATTCGACTAGCTGGAATTGATGCTCCTGAACTCCACCAATTTTGTGGAAAAAAAGAAGCACGCTACCCTTGTGGGCTTGAGGCAAAGAAATATTTAGAAAAACTATTAAAAAATCAAACTGTTACATGTCACTGGCAAAAAACAGATAAATATCGCCGTATTCTTGCAACATGTAAAACAAAACAAGTTAGCAATATCAACGCAACACTTGTACATAATGGTTGGGCTGTAAATTATTATGAATACCCCAAAGAAGAGCAAGAAGCTAGAAAGAAAAAGAAAGGAATATGGGCATCAAGTTTTCAACGACCAAAAGAATGGCGCAAAGCAAATCCTCGCACAGAATAAGAAAAATATTTTTTAATTTTATTTACCAATGAAACAATGTAGCCAAATTATCAAACTTGAAAAAGAGATCTATTCCTGTCGTGTTTGCGTCCAACAACCCCATTATTTTCCTCCTCTTCCTCATGAACCAAACCCTGTCGTTTATTTATCCGATACCGCTTCGATTGCAATTGCAGGCCAAGCACCAGGGTTGCGTGTCCATGAAACTTCTATCCCTTTTAATGATCGTTCTGGCGAAAAATTGCGTAATTGGCTGGGTGTCACGAAAGAAGAATTTTATAATAGATCTCTTTTTGCTATTGTTCCTATGGGATTTTGTTTTCCAGGCTATGACAAAAATAAAGCTGATTTACCACCAAGACGTGAATGTCGAGAAATATGGCATGAAAAGATATTTCAAGCGATGCCTCAAATAAAGCTTGTTCTTGCTATTGGCAGTTATGCGCAAAAGTGGCACATTACAGAATTAAAATATAAAACCGTTTCTGCAACTGTTGGTGATTGGAGAAATATTCTTTCCATTCCCCAACCTCGAGGCTATAATGTTATGCCTTTGCCTCATCCATCATGGCGAAATACTTCTTGGTTACAGAAAAATCCATGGTTTAATGATGAGCTTATTGTATATCTGCGTTGTTTAGTGCGTAAATTTTTATAAATTAAAATATTGAGAATAAATATGGATCGTCTTGACCGAAAAATTTTACATCTTTTGCAAGAAAATGCGACACTTTCTGTTGCTGATATTGCTAAAAAAGTGGGACTTTCGACCACTCCTTGCTGGCGTAGAATTCAAAAACTTGAAGAAGATGGCGTCATTCAGCGTCGTGTTGCTGTTCTTTCTCCTGAAAAAGTAAACGCACACGTCACTGTTTTTGTGTCTATTCGCACAAACACACATAGTCATGAATGGTTTAAGCGTTTTTCAAAAATTGTGCAAGAATTCCGTGAAGTCATTGAATTTTATCGAATGAGTGGAGATATTGACTATTTATTGCGTGTTGTTGTGCCCAACATTGAAGCTTATGATCTTTTTTATAAAAAATTAATTTCTAAAATTGACATCCGTGATGTCTCATCTTCTTTCGCAATGGAACAGATTAAATATACAACGGAACTTCCACTTAATTATATTAAATTACACGACAAGACGCATGAACAAAACTCTTAAGATTTTTATATCCGTCTCATGATCTTTTAGGCATTCAAACTTTCTTGTTGAAAAACGACCATTTGTGCATGTGTTAAAACAGCAGCTTTGACAATACCAGCTGCCATAGCTGCTCCTGTCCCTTCACCAAGACGCATCCCCAAATCTAGAAGTGGTTCTTTGCCAATTTTTTTTAAAAGTTTACGATGAGCTGTCTCAGAAGAAACATGTCCAACAAGGGTATGATCAAGAGCTTTTGGATGCATTTTATAAAGGACCGCTGCAGCTGCTGTTGCCACAAAACCATCTAAAATAACGGGTATTTTTTCTATTCTTGCTGCTAAAATAGCACCAACCATAGCAGCAATTTCACGTCCTCCTAAGCGACGCATTATCTCAAAAGGATCATTGAAATAATCCTTGTGCAAAGAAATAGCTGTCTTAACCGCTGCAATTTTACGCTGATAAAAATCACCTTCTGATTCCATAGCATTTCCTGTCCATTCTTCCACTTCCCCTCCAAACAATGCTAAGCATAAAGCTGAAGCTATTGCTGTGTTTCCAATTCCCATTTCTCCAATACATAAAAGATCTGTTCCACCCGCAATGGATTCCATTCCAAATGCCATTGTAGCAGCCGCACTCCGCTCATCCATTGCGGCATCCTTCGTAATATTCATTGTTGGATATTCTAATGCTAAATCAAATATTTTTAATCCAAGATCATAAGCAATACAAATTTGATTGATAGCAGCTCCACCAGAGGCAAAATTTTCTACCATTTTTTGTGTCATAGATTGTGGAAATGGTGTAATATTCTCCTCTACAATACCATGATTTCCAGAAAAAATAGCGACCAAAGGTCTCGTTACGATAGGTTTTTCTGTACCCCTCCACCCCGCATACCAAACAGCAATATCTCCTAGTTTTCCTAATGTTCCTTGCTCTTTTGTTAAGTCTTTTTGCCGTTTTTTTGCCAAAATTATAGAAAACTCATCAGCAACAGGTAAATTTGTAAGCAAAGCACGAAAATCATCAAATGGACTAGCGGTCATAAGGATACCTTTTAAAATCTACAATGTTTATGAAAATCCCGTCATATATACAGGATATGAATAATTTATTGTTTTTTTAACAGTGCTTTAAAAATGTTAAATACTATGAAAGCAATAATTTCTACATTCTATTTTCAACCCTAATAACAAACGTGTAAGATTCAAAATGTTATTAATATCTTATGATTACCTTTACAGTGATACCCTTAACCTATTTTTATTTAATAGGCATAATCAGCATGCCGTTTAATATATACATTCCAACAATTCTTATGCATAATAAAAGTTATAAACTTTCAAAAACTTATAAAATTGAAGAGATCAAAATTATCGCAAAGACATCCAAACGCAAAGGATCTCAACTTTAATATATTGTTAATTATTAGGCTATTATTAAATGAGAGCATAAAAAGCTTCTTTTAAAATACATATATCTGCATTTGGTTTTGTCGCATCATTTGATAATATTTGCCTCCATCGACGTGCCCCACCCCGCCCATGAAATAAACCAATCATGTGACGTGTCACATGAGAAAGCCGCCCCCCCGATACAATATGTCGAGCTGCATAATCACACATAACCTCAATAAGATCACTCTCACTCAGATTATTTTGCGTCTCACCATAGAGTTCAAAATCAATATGTTTTAACAAAGCTGGATTATGATAAACTTGGCGACCAACCATGACAGCATCACAGAAAGTTAAGTGTTCTTTGATCTCATCAATCGATTTAATTCCACCATTTATCCCAATGAATTTATGAGGATATTTGCGTTTTAATTTGTAAACTCTTTCATAATTAAGGGGCGGAATATTACGGTTTT
The DNA here is from genome assembly GCF_042195095.1 of Bartonella sp. CL435QHHD. Lineage (NCBI taxonomy): Bacteria > Pseudomonadati > Pseudomonadota > Alphaproteobacteria > Hyphomicrobiales > Bartonellaceae > Bartonella > Bartonella sp. CL435QHHD. The sequence continues at coordinate 6,391 of NZ_JBHINS010000027.1, read as the reverse complement.
CTTTCGGACTCAATCCTTGCAGCCATGCCTTGCGTGCATGTATCCAGAGCGCATCACATCCAGCATTCCAAACCTGATTAGCCAAAAGATCTAACGCTAACTCTTCATCTTGTTCGTCCACTCCAATCCGACATTTGACAGTTACAGGTATAGTAACCTCTCGTTTCATCGCTTCCACGGCATTTGCCACAATGTCTGGATGTAACATCAAACAAGCCCCAAAGACACCTGCTTGAACACGATTTGATGGGCACCCGACATTAAGATTTATTTCGTTGTAGCCAAAATCCTCAGCAATTCGTGCAGCTTCTGCTAACTTTTTCGGATCAGCCCCCCCTAGTTGTAATGCAACTGGACATTCTTTATCGCTAAAAGCCAACAATTGTTCGCGAACACCATGAATGACAGCATCTGCTACCATCATTTCCGTATAAAGGAGAGCTTTTTTCGTTAAAAGACGATAAAAAAACCTGCAATGTCGGTCTGTCCAGTCCAACATTGGTGCTACTGCAAATTTTATAGTCGATGGAAGGTTGTAAAATATCATGAGGGTATTACTCTCATGTCCCTATAGCTCTCTCTTTATACATAGAAAAATACTTACTTTTAGTTTACGGAAAATTTTATTCTCTTATACTATCATGAGTATAATAACAGTTCATTATTTTCAATTGATATCAAGGTTTACTACAATCAATCATGATAAAACACAATTTTGCATTTCTCATAGATTAGTGTTCAGGTATATAAACATGAAAAAAGAAGATTTTCACCATAATATAAAAAACTCATTTACAAGTTCTTCTTACGCTCATCAAGCCTCCATCCTTACATGATTTAGCACAGCATTTAAGATAATAAATGCTAAACTAACACATTATACAATTTTTTATAATAGATTTAATTTTCTTTAGATTTTTTTTAACTTATTGTGCAAATAAATGCTACAGAAAGTATCTTTATCTTCTCCTAAAGAAAGAATAAAAATCCTTATTTCACATGAATCTAATTATAAATCATTTTTTTCAATGAGTTATTCTCGGTAACATTCTTGAATTTCACTTTATAAGATAGACAAATTTCATCCTAAATATTCTATCTAATTTTGCCATTTTATGATTCTTGCAAAAAAAAACTAAAATCAGGGTATAGACAGCCATTGCCTTTTTAATATCTATGATTGATATCAGTATCTCTTTAAGGAAAATATTTTACAATATTGCAGATAAAATCTGTAAAATGAAATGATCATAAAAGTTGTTCAATCTCTTGTTGGCTTTGCATATAGGAAGAAAGAGTATCAACCTCTTGTTCATTAAATAGGAGACCCAGTTTTGAACGACGCCATAACACATCTTCACATACTTTAGCCCATTCTTTTTCCATCAACCATTTTACTTCTACTTCATAAAGCCCATGTCCAAAATTTTTTCCTTTATTTGCCTTACCATGTGCAAAGATCACCAATGCTTCCGTACCGTAGGAGCGTGCAAGCCTGCGATGTGTAAAAGCATCTAAATCTGGCATCAAAAGAGCAATCCTATTTTCGATTGTATCTAATTTGTTATAGGGAAAATCACCCCCTGGAAGTACTGCCTTAGCCGTCCATGATGCTCCCTTTTTACCAAGCTCTTTTTCAACAAATTTCATCGCATCTTCAGCCAACTTACGATAAGTTGTAATCTTTCCACCATAAAGATTAAGAATCTTTGGTGTTGTTCCTGTTCCCATTTCTTTTAAAACATAATCGCGCGTAATTTCTTGTGCTTTTGAAGCTCCATCATCATAGAGTGGACGAACTCCAGAGTAAGACCAGACAATCGTTTCAGGCAACACTGGTTGTATGAAATATTCACTGGCTGCTGCACAAATATAATCAATTTCTGTCTCAGTAATATGAACGTCAGCCGGATCTCCTTGATAATTACAATCTGTTGTTCCAAGCAAGGTAAACTCTTCTTGATACGGAATAGCAAATATAATACGCCCATCACCATTTTGAAAAATATAAGCACGATCATGAGTATAAAGCTTGGGAACCAAAATATGAGAACCTCTAACAAGCCGTACTGGTGGATGTTCTTTACAATCTAATATGCTTGCCAAAACATGATCAATCCAAGGTCCTGTCATATTCGCGACATAAGAAGCTGTGACACTATATTCTTTGCTACTTAACTTGTCTTGAAGAAAGATACGCCATTTATTGTCTTCTTTTTTTAAAGAGAGAACTTCTGTTCGTACTTTTATATCAGCTCCCCTCTTTTCTGCATCACGCGCATTGCCAATAACTAAACGCGCATCATCTACTCTTGCATCAGAATATTCAAAACCTCTCTGATATTCTTTCTTCAGTGTAGAGCAAAATTTTTGTGAAAAATTAATCGTTTTACTGCGCCACAATTTCTGATTCCAATTCCCTAAATAATCATAAATAAAAAGTCCAAAACGCAACATCCAAGCAGGGCGCAATTCTTTATGATAAGGAAGGAGAAAACGCAAAGGACGCACAATATGTGGAGCCATGCGTAAAATGATCTCGCGTTCTTTCAATGCTTCACGAACAAGTTTGAACTCATAGTGTTCAAGATAACGAAGCCCACCATGAATAAGCTTTGTTGACGCACTTGAGGTCCCAGATGCAAGATCGTTCATTTCAGCCAATCCCACTTTAAAACCGCGTCCTGCTGCATCTCTTGCCAATCCACACCCGTTTATCCCTCCCCCAATGATAAACAGCTCATAATGTGTTGTGGTTTTCATAATTTCACTTTTCATTATTTAATTTTTTTCTCAGTACTCAATAAAGCAACAGGAAAAAAATAATACAAGTGTTCTTCATTGTATTATCAACGTACTTTTTCCTAAAATAAACACGCACAAAAAGCTTTTGATATCCTTATACATCAAAACAACATTTGACAAATTAAAGAGATTTTTTTTATCTTTTACAAAACATAATCCTTGCCAAACCAAGGTTCATCATATGAAATCTTTTTAGAGAAAAATTGATGTTTTTTCTCATTCTTAAAGACACACTATAGCTAAATGCTTATTGCACATAGAGAGCGCTTTTCATATAGTTCACTCAATGACACCCTAGAAAATGTGAAGGTATACAGATGAATTATCACTCTCAAAACTCGAAAATAACACTTCTTTCAAAAATTTTAGTCCCAGTTATGTCGAGTATTTTAATCTTTTTACCTTCTTTATCAAACGCAACATCACACTCAAAAACAGCAAATAATTTAAGCTTAGAAAAGCTTAAAACACAACTTTTGGAAGATTCTAGCTTTTTATCTAAGCTTAAAGAAAAAATGATACCACATACTGATTCTCATCATATTCAACAAATTGTCAGAGAGTACCTTCTTACTCATCCAGAAATTATGATTGAAATGCAGCTTATTCTTCAAGATAAGCTGGAAAAACAGAATGAATACGAAAACCAAAAACAAACTTCTGTCATTCATTTGTTAGAAAAAGAAATTTTTCATTCTCCTCATGACGCTGTTTTGGGAAACCCAAATGGTAAAAGAGTGCTTGTCAATTTTTTTGATTACAACTGTGGATATTGTAAAATTTCCTATTCAAATATAGAAGACTTGATAAAAGAATACCCAGATTTAAAGGTTATTATCAAGGATTTACCAATTTTAAGCTCTGATTCTATGGCAGCCCATACTGTTGCCTACGCATTTCGAAAACAATTTCCAGAGAAATATCCTCAGTTTCACAAAACGCTTTTAATGTATCAGGGTCGTGCAAATGAAGCTAAAGCTATTAAAGTAGCTGTTTCATTAGGAGCAGATGAAAAAAAACTACGTAATGCAATAAAAGATCCCACTCTGCAAAACGCTTTTAAAGAAAATATTCAAATTGCCTCTACACTTCATATTACGGGAACACCTTCTTACATCATTGGTAATAAAATATTCATTGGCGCAGCCAAACAAGATATTCTAAAACAAGCGATAGACAATACACAGTGAATTCCTGATCCGTTTTAGAAAGAATACTGTAAATGAGGTAATTTTATGCTTTCTCTTTTTTGACAACAGGCTTATAAGTGCAATTTTGCGTAAAGCAGATACGAGTTTTAAATTGCAAAGTATAATAATTTAAAGGAAATAAAAATCTTTAAAGCCTCAAAAGATGTCATCCCTAATCTAGAGATATTCGGTCATAAAATGAGATAATGACGATCTTCATTGATCAAGGAGTTAGAAATAAAATGACAACAAAAAAAATGGATTCGGCAAAAACCGCAATTGATACGAAAATTATTCGTGATCTTGCTGAAATTTTGAATGATACAAATTTAACGAACATTGAAGTTGAACAAGGGGAGCTTCGTATTTGTGTCTCACGCCAAAATACCTTAATTTCTTCTGAGCAAGCAATCTATGCTCCTGTTTCTACTCCTACTTTTTCTGTAACATCTTCTCCAGTTCCAACAGCTGAAGCTCCTATACAATCTATCCAAGAAGATAAATCAAAAAACACAATAACCTCTCCCATGGTTGGAACAGCTTATCTTGCACCTTCACCAGGCGCGCAACCTTTTGTAGAAGTAGGACAAAATGTTTCTGAAGGGGAGACATTACTTATTATTGAAGCCATGAAAACAATGAATCAAATTTCATCACCACGCTCAGGCACAGTAACCACTGTTCTTGTCAAAGATGGTCAACCTGTTGAATTTGGTGAACCACTTATTATTGTTGAATAAAGCGAGGGGCAACCATGATTCGAAAAATCCTCATTGCTAATCGGGGAGAAATTGCTCTTCGCGTTTTACGTGCATGTAAAGAACTTGGCATAAAAACCGTGGCTGTTCACTCTACCGCTGATGCAGATGCAATGCATGTTCGTCTTGCTGACGAAAGTGTTTGTATTGGACCTCCTCCCGCTCGCGATTCTTATTTGAGTATTCAGCAAATTATTGCTGCTTGTGAAATTACAGGAGCTGATGCTGTTCATCCAGGTTATGGCTTTCTTTCTGAAAATGCAAAATTTGCGGATGTTCTAGAAGCCCATGATATTACATTCATCGGTCCAACAGCTACTCATATCCGAATCATGGGAGATAAAATCGAAGCAAAGAAAACCGCCCAAAAACTTGGTATTCCTGTAGTTCCCGGTTCAGATGGGGCCGTCACTGAAGAATCAGATGCTTTACGCACTGCTCGTGAAATTGGTTATCCAGTTATTATCAAAGCTTCTGCCGGTGGTGGTGGACGTGGTATGAAGGTTGTTCATTCTGAACAAGAATTTTCTATAGCTCTCAAAACAACACGTTCAGAAGCGAAAGCTGCTTTTGGTGATGACGCTGTTTACATAGAAAAATATTTAGAAAAACCCCGTCATATTGAAATTCAAGTCATAGGTGATGGTGCGGGAAATGCTATTCATTTAGGAGAACGCGATTGTTCACTTCAACGACGGCATCAAAAAGTATGGGAAGAAGCTACATCACCTGCACTTAATGAAACAGAACGGAAAAAAATTGGAAGTATTGTTGCAAATGCCTGTGCCAAACTTGGATATCGTGGAGCTGGTACTATTGAATTTCTTTATGAAAATGGCGAATTTTATTTTATTGAAATGAATACACGTTTACAAGTAGAACATCCTGTAACTGAAGCAATTACAGGTATAGATTTAGTCCATGAACAAATCCATATTGCATCAGGCTGTAAGCTTTCAGTGACACAAGATGAAGTCTGTTTTTCTGGTCATGCCATTGAATGCCGTATTAATGCAGAAGATCCTATTAACTTTACGCCATCACCTGGAACCATTACACATTTTCATACACCTGGAGGTTTAGGGATTCGTGTTGATTCAGGCGCTTATTCAGGTTATCGTATCCCTCCTTACTATGATAGCATGATTGGAAAGCTGATTGTTCATGGACGTACCCGTTTAGAATGTATGATGCGTTTACGGCGTGCTTTAGATGAATTTGTCGTCGATGGGATAAAAACTACACTACCTCTTTTTCGCGATCTTATTAATAATCAAGATGTTGCTGATGGTAATTATAATATTCACTGGCTTGAAAAATACCTTTCTCATCAATCAAAGTCTTCAGATTCGTAATTTGATAGCAAAATAGTGCATTCTTATAAAAGATTCTATAAGATATCAACATAAGGATAGTGCCAACCTTGCTGTAAAAAGTGGTAAAAGAGGAAATAAGTTAGTTATTTTTATTTATTATATAGTTTTCACTTAATATGCACAAAATTTGATAATTTTCTGTTTTCCTTTTTGTGAGTTTGTGCTAATCCCTACATGGTTACGCCCTTATAGCTCAGTTGGTAGAGCACCTGATTTGTAATCAGGGGGTCGGGAGTTCGAGTCTCTCTGGGGGCACCATTTT
>NZ_JBHINS010000068.1:0-39626 GCF_042195095.1 Bartonella sp. CL435QHHD | reverse complement strand
GAGGTCTTCCCATGATCAACGTGACCAATCGTACCAATATTAACATGCGGTTTTGTTCGTTCAAACTTGCTCTTCGCCATTTGAGCTCTCCATTTTCCGTCCAAGCCAAGGACTAAGTTAAAAATTAATTACCAACCTGAAATTACGCGTATTTCTTTTGAATCTCCAAAGCAACAGCCGAAGGTACAGGCTCGTAATGATCAAACTGCATTGTATACTGCGCACGCCCCTGACTCATAGAGCGAAGAGTATTCACATAACCAAACATATTCGCCAAAGGAACCATTGCATTCACAACCGTTGCAATGCCGCGCGCTTCAGTTCCTGAAATCTGTCCCCGACGAGAATTGAGATCACCAATAACATCACCAACATAATCATCTGGTGTAACAACTTCCACCTTCATGATCGGTTCAAGAAGCTGTGCACCAGCCTTCTTTGCCCCATCACGAAAAGCCGCACGAGCCGCAATCTCAAAAGCCAAAACCGAAGAATCAACATCGTGATAACCACCATCAATGAGAGTCGCTTTTACACCAAGCATAGGAAAGCCCGCAAGAGGACCTGACCCCATAACACTCTCAATCCCCTTTTGGACGCCGGGAATATATTCTTTAGGAACAGCACCACCAACAATCTTTGACTCAAAAATAAAGTCATCACCATCATGAGGCTCAAAAACAATTTTTACACGAGCAAATTGACCGGCACCACCCGATTGCTTCTTATGCGTATAATCAATTTCCGCCATTTTAGTAATTGACTCACGATAAGCAACTTGAGGCTGCCCAACATTTGCTTCAACCTTAAACTCACGCCGCATACGGTCAACAATAATATCAAGATGAAGCTCACCCATTCCAGCTATAATAGTCTGACCAGATTCCTCATCCGATTTAACACGAAATGAAGGATCTTCGGCCGCTAGACGGTTAAGAGCAATACCCATTTTTTCTTGATCTGCTTTTGTTTTCGGCTCAATTGCAATCTCAATAACAGGCTCTGGAAATTCCATCCTCTCCAAAATAACAGGCTTCAAAGGATCACAAAGAGTATCCCCTGTTGTCGTCTCCTTAAGTCCTGCAAGAGCAACAATATCACCAGCAAAAGCTTCTTCAATATCCTCACGAGAATTTGAATGCATTTGAAGCATACGCCCCAAACGCTCTTTCTTCTTTTTCACAGTATTCTCAAGAGAAATACCTTTCTGAACTTTACCTGAGTAAATACGACAAAACGTCAATGAACCAACAAAAGGATCATTCATAATTTTAAAAGCAAGCATAGATAGCGGAGCATCATCAGAAGATTCGCGTGTTGTCTCAGCCTCAGTCTTTACATCAATACCCTTAATCGCCGGAATATCAACTGGAGAAGGAAGATAAGAAACAACAGCATCCAAAAGTGGCTGCACCCCCTTGTTTTTAAAAGCCGTACCACAAAGAACCGGATGAAACTGAACTTCTACTGTCCCCCTACGAATGAGAGAAACAAGCTGCTCGTTGGTTGGCATAACACCCTCTAAATAAGCCTCTGTCGCTGCTTCATCAACCTCCACAGCCATCTCAATCAATTTCTCGCGATATTCTTCAGCTTTCTCCTTTAAATCAGAGGGAATTTCACTTATCACCGCCGAGGCACCAATAGAACCATCCCACTTTAAAGCCTTCATTTCTACAAGATCAACAACACCTTCAAAATCATTTTCAGCGCCAATCGGCAACTGCAAAACAAGCGCTTTAGCACCCAACCGAGAACCAACCATCTCCACACTACGATAAAAGTCAGCTCCTATTTTGTCCATTTTATTAACAAAAACCATACGAGGCACGCGATATTTCTCAGCTTGCCGCCAAACAGTTTCCGTCTGAGGCTCCACACCAGCATTTGCATCCAACAAGGCTATTGCGCCATCAAGAACACGCAAAGAGCGCTCAACTTCAATCGTAAAATCAACGTGCCCTGGCGTATCAATAATATTAAAGCGACGCTTCCGACCGTCCTGCCCTTCCCAAAACGTCGTTGTCGCAGCAGACGTAATCGTAATACCGCGCTCCTGCTCCTGCTCCATCCAATCCATCGTAGAAGCACCATCATGGGTCTCGCCAATTTTATGATTCTTACCGGTATAGAACAGAATACGTTCAGTCATCGTAGTCTTACCAGCATCAATATGCGCCATAATACCAAAATTACGATAATCTTCAATTTTATATTCGCGAGCCATTATATTTGCCTTGTTTAAAACTTCTACCAGCGATAGTGAGAAAAAGCACGATTAGCTTCAGCCATACGATGAACATCTTCACGCTTTTTCACGGCAGAACCACGATTATTAGCCGCATCCATCAATTCACCAGATAAACGCTCAACCATCGTCGTTTCATTTCGACCACGCGCCGCCGCAATCAACCAACGAATAGCAAGAGCCTGACGACGATCAGGACGAACATCAATCGGAACTTGATAAGTAGCACCACCAACACGGCGTGAACGAACCTCAATATGAGGAGCAACATTCTCTAAGGCCCGATGAAATAGAGCCACAGGATCTGTTTTTACTCTTTTTTCTACAGAATCGAGTGCACCATAAACAATACGCTCTGCAACTGATTTTTTACCATCAAACATAATGGCATTCATAAATTTCATAATAACCAAATCACCAAATTTTGGATCTGGATTAATCTCACGCTTTTCTGCTCTATGACGACGGGACATTGGCTTTGTCTCTCAATATTATTTTGGACGCTTTGCGCCATACTTTGAACGACGCTGTTTACGATTCTTGACACCCTGGGTATCAAGCAAACCACGAATAATGTGATAACGAACTCCTGGCAAATCTTTTACACGACCACCACGAATCATCACAACAGAGTGCTCTTGAAGATTATGTCCCTCTCCAGGAATATAACCAATCACCTCAAATCCATTCGTCAAGCGAATTTTAGCAACTTTACGAAGAGCAGAATTAGGTTTCTTCGGCGTTGTTGTATAAACACGCGTACAAACACCACGCTTCTGCGGATTCGACTGCAGAGCAGGAACCTTATTACGTTTAACTGGCGCCACACGCGGCTTACGAATCAACTGGTTTACGGTAGGCATGCAACCTTCCTCTTTTTGATCTATATTCTTCTCACCCAATCGGGCTTTTCTATTTTCATTTCCATCCACCCCAACAGAATCGGAACAGATATTTAAGTCTACACACAAAATCGGGCACACCTGCAAAAAACAGTTTACCCGACCATAAGCAGAGAAGGCAGTAGCCTTTTGCACTAGGATTTACTTTTAATCTTCTTAACACCTGTGAATAATCTTCCGGTTCATATCCAAAGCACCTGATTACACCCACATCGGCTATATCCATCTCTAATAGCGAGAACACGTACATTCGTCAAGAACTAAACAGCAGAAAGTTTTTAAAAATGAAAATAAATTAAATTTTAAAGCTTTAAATTTGCTTTTACCGCTACTCTTGATAAATCAATTTACCATAAGTAATATCCCCTATAAATAAAAAAGTAGCGATATGACTGTAGTAAAACATAAATGCAGTAAATTGAATTGCATATTTGATATCTAATGATGAGCGCCATGAAAATAGCAACGTGGAATATTGCCGGGATAAAAGCACGACATGAAACATTATGTCAATGGCTGCAGCAAAGCCAGCCGGACATAGTCTGTTTACAGGAAATTAAAAGTATTGATGAAAATTTTCCACGCGATGCAATTGAAAGTTTAGGTTACCATATAGAAACACACGGACAAAAAAGTTTTAATGGCGTTGCGATTCTCTCTAAAAAAACACCAGATGAAGTGATCCGTCGATTACCAGGCAATGATAATGATAAACAAACACGTTACATTGAAGCAGTTTATTCAACAAACAAAGGTGTTGTTCGTGTTGCATCTCTCTATTTGCCAAATGGGAATCCTATTGAGAGTGAAAAATATTCCTATAAGATAGAATGGATGGAAAGATTATATACACATGCAAAATCATTGCTTGCGTATGAAGAACCCCTTATTCTAGCGGGTGATTATAATGTCATCCCCGCTCCATTAGATGCAAAAAAACCTCAAGAATGGTATCAAGATGCCTTATTTCTTGGAGAAACAAGAAAAGCATTCCAACGTATTCTTCATTTAGGTTTTTATGATGCTATCCGGAATGTCACCGATACTCCCTCCTTCAGTTTTTGGGATTTTCAGGCAGGTGCTTGGCCTAAGAATAATGGGATTCGCATTGATCATTTATTATTATCACCAGAAGCTGTTGATCAACTAATTTGCGCTCATAGCCAAGCAGAAGTAAGGGGATATCAAAAACCATCCGACCACGTTCCTGTTTGGATTCACCTTAATATCAATTAAGAAAGTACAATCCTCATTTCATGAGACAACAAAAAAAATCCACTCAAAAATAATAACTATGCTACAGCATATAAACAGTATATCTTAAGCAACTAAAATAAAAATAAATGAATGGAGGACATAAATGAAGAAATCATTGTTAATGCTTATTGCAGCAACGGCCATTGGATTCTCAAGTTTCGCACATGCTGAACATGATACTCTTGAAAAAATAAAACGAACAGGGGAAATTACTTTAGGTGTCCGTGAATCATCTGGTTTAGCCTACGCCCTTGGTAATAATAAATATGTAGGTTTTCATACAGAAATGGCAGAACGGATCATTGATGATATCTCAAAAAAAATTGGTAAACCAATTAAAATTCATTATCTTCCCATCACTTCTCAAAATAGAATTCCTCTCTTAAAAAATAAAACCTATGATTTTGAGTGCGGCTCAACAACACATGATCTTGCCCGCAGTAAAGAAGCAGCATTTGCTTATACGACATACATTGAGGAGGTTCGGATTGCTGTAAAGAAAAACTCTAACATTAAATCTCTTGAGGATTTAAATGGAAAAACAGTTGCAACGACCACCGGTACAACATCTGTTCAACTTATTCGTAAAAATAAACGTGCAAAAAACATTCAGTTTAAAGTTTTAAAGGGGAAAGATCACGGAGATAGTTTTTTGTTATTAGAATCTGGTAAGGCAGATGCTTTTGTCATGGACGCTTCAATTCTTGCTGGACATATTGCTAAATCAAAGAATCCATCTGATTATGTCATTCTTGATACTGTACTTTCAGTCGAACCTATTGCCTGTATGCTCAGATTAAATGACAAAAAATTTGAACAAACAATCAACGATAGTATCGTACGTCAGATTAAAGATGAATCACTGGAAAAGCTTTATAATAAGTGGTTTATGAAACCGATCCCACCTGCTAACACTGTTATGAACCTTCCCTTGTCAAAACAAACAAGATATGCTTGGGATCACCCAAATAATAAACCTCGAGAAAGCTACGCAGAAAAAGATTTATAGAATTTAATAAAAAAGAACCACACTCTTTTGAAATTGAGTGTGGTTTATATTTTAATTCACTTTTTAATAAATTTGGCCTATGTAGATGCGCTTGGTTTATTGCCCTATTTGTGAATGACTAATTTGAGGGAATATCAATTAATGGACTTTTCTTTCCTTTGTAGAGATGACCTTACTCAAACATTGGTAACAGGATGCTTGGGGACTCCCGGCGTGAGCCATACCTATTTAGATACACTTCTCGATGGCTTTAAAAATACGGTTATATTGTCTATCACTTCACTTATATTAGCTGTATTGTGTGGTATTGTTATAGGAACAATGCGCACTTTACCTAAAACATCCATAACCAATTATATATTTCGCACTATCGGTACTATTTGGGTAGAGATTATGCGTAATATTCCCCTCCTTGTACAAGTGTTTTTGTGGTATTTTGTTGTTCCGAAGATTTATCCACCAGCGATGAAATTTTCCCCCATTCTCTTAATAACATGCGCATTGGGATTCTTTACATCTGCACGCATTGCAGAACAGGTTCGTTCAGGCATTGAAGCGATTCCTTCTGGACAACGCTATGCTGCTATGGCAATGGGGTTTACAACTTATCAAAGTTATCGCTATATTATACTACCACGTGCTATACGTGCAATTATGCCACCTCTTACTTCAGAAGCAATGGGCATTGTGAAAAATTCGTCTATAGCATTCGCCGTTTCAATAAATGAGCTCATGCAATTTCAATACCAAGCAATTGAAGAGGTAAGCCATGTTTACGAAAATTATTTACTTGTTACGGCTCTTTATATTCTAATAGCCTTATTCGTATTCATTGTGATGACAGTCATTGAACAAATACTCAAAATTCCTAATTTTCAAACAAAGGGAAATTGAATATGATGAATTTCATAAGCTCTCAGTTTGGACTTTATTCTCCTTTCAATTTTTCCGACTTTGATTTTTCCTTTTTTACCTTTGATGTATTTCGTTCTTACATTTTATCAGGTTTACTCTTTAGCGTTTTTCTAACTCTTTTTGCAACGGTGTTGGGGTTTGTTTTCGGTACGCTTTTAGCAATGATGCGCCTTTCTTCCATAAAACTTCTTTCTTGGTTTGCAATAGGTTACATAACAGCTATGCGTTCAATACCACTTGTGATGGTTATCTTATGGTTTTTCGTGCTTCTGCCTTTTTTAACCGGTATATCCATCGGTGCAAATAAATCAGCACTCATTACCTTTACCGCATTTGAAACGGCTTATTTTGCTGAGATTATGCGTGCTGGAATCAATTCAGTTCCGCAAGGACAAAAATATGCAGGACAAGCTCTTGGAATGACATATTGGCAAAGTATGTACATTGTCATTCTTCCTCAAGCCTTTAGAGATATGCTTCCAGTCTTTTTAACACAAGTTATTATCCTTTTTCAGGATACAACCCTTGTTTATGCCATCAGTGGTCATAGCCTTTTGAATGGTTTTGATATTGCTGCTAATAATTTTGGTGTAAAGCAAGAAGCTTATATCTTAGCAGCTATTTTCTATTTTGTTATCTGTTTTACACTGTCACAAATAGTTTTGTATTTACAAAAAAAAGTATCCATTATTCGCTAACAGGAAAAAAAATGTCTACTCATATGATCGAAATAAAAAATGTTTCTAATTGGTATGGCGAAATTAAAGTCCTTAAAAACTGTACAACCAACATTAATAAAGGAGAAGTCGTTGTCGTTTGTGGTCCATCAGGCTCCGGAAAGTCAACACTCATTAAAACTATTAACGCTCTCGTCCCTTTTCAAAAAGGTGAAATTTGGATTAATGGAATACCAGTTCATTCAAAAAAAACGAATCTGCCTAAATTGCGAAGTCAGGTAGGAATGGTGTTTCAACACTTCGAGCTTTTCCCCCATTTATCTGTCACAGAAAATTTGACAATTGCACAAATCAAAGTCCTAAAACGAAGCAAAAAAGAAGCACTTGAACGTGGATTGTTATATCTTGAACGCGTTGGACTCATTGAACACAAAGATAAATATCCTGGTCAACTTTCTGGAGGGCAACAACAACGTGTTGCTATTGCACGTGCCTTAACTATGGATCCACTTGTCATGCTTTTTGATGAACCAACATCTGCTCTAGATCCTGAAATGGTAGGTGAAGTACTCGATGTCATGATTAGCTTAGCAGAAGAAGGTATGACGATGATTTGTGTAACCCATGAAATGGGATTTGCACAAAAAGTCTCGGAGCGTGTTATTTTCATAGATCAAGGAACAATTCTTGAAGACTGCTCATCTAAAGAGTTCTTTTCTGATCCGCAAGCAAGAAAACCAAGAACGCAAGAATTTTTGTCTAAAATCCTAAGTCATTAGCCGTTAGATTATCAAAAAAAGCTATCTTTACTATGAACTTGTATACAAGGAAACAGAGTTTAATATAAGATGAGAGAATGTAAAAATATTACAATCAGATGTTTAAAAACTGTTATTCTTTAAAATCTCAGCAACCAGTGAAATTGCTGTACGTCTCTCAGATTCATTACAAAGAGCAAAAGCCTCTTCTTGCAAAGGGTGAATCCAATTTTTGTCTTTTACGTTAGCTTTTTCATAGGCAGCAGTTAACATTGCTGCCTCACGGACAATTTTTCCTTCTTTAAGCAGTATATTTCCAAGCATTGCTTGGGCGGAAGGATTTCCTTTTTTTGCTGAAAGTTGAAACCATCGTGCTACTTGTATAAGATTTTTCTCCCTTCCCTCTCCCTTTAAAAATATTTTTCCTAAATGATACTGAGCTTTAGGATTTCCATAGTTTACCGCAGCCTGCATATAAAGATGAGCAGCATAAGAAGGATCAGGTTTCACAGGTGATTGAGGAATACCTTTTTTTATATATCCCGCAAGTTTAACCAATGCGTCAGAAACATAACTTTCATCCTCTGAACCAAGATCAGCACCTTTTTCAACAATATATGCAAAAAAATTATATGCCTTATAATCATTTTTAGAGACACCATCACCGTTTGCATAGATAGAGCCAAGTTTCCAATTCGCACCAATATGGCCTCTCTTAGCTGCACAACGTAATGCTGCAATAGCCTGATTTATATGCCCATTTTTATAAGAAGACATGCCACGTTTTAAAAAATAAAACGAACCATCATTCGCTTCTTGCAAGCTATTGACATCTATTACATAAACAGTCGAAAAGAATCCCCCTAAAATCACAACAATCGTGACTTTTTTCCATATCTGAAACCTATTAACCATTTCCCCCTACCTCAATTTTAATGATTATATCTGTTACGAATTTCTTTGTAGATATTTAAACTCTTTTTCTTAGTAAGAAGCATACGCAATTTTAAAGTAAAAATTTTAAAAGAAAAAACAAATAGATAAAAACCATCCAAAATGTTCGATAAAATTAAGTATCCATTTTTATATATAACAAATTGATTTTTAAATATAAATCATCATTCTATATTTTGTAACACATCCTTTAACATTCTAAGATTTATCGATCTTAAAATTTTATACGTATGAGCAAAAATCGTTCAATAAAATAACGTGCATTAAACAACAACTTGAGAACGAAGAGAATACATGATGAATGGTAAGCGTTTAAGTATAAAAAACAATACGAAAGATGGATAAATATAATGATGATAATTAACTTATAACTTCACGACTGCCTTACCACCTTAAGGAGGAAGTTTTTTGTCTCCGTCAATCTATAAACAATACAGCTTTTTATTTAACGGATTGCACCTAACATCATTTCACATGGGGTTACTTCATACGTTACACACAAGTTCTACCTTAGAATACTCACCACTCATACAAAAAAATACCACATGTGTAATTTTACATACCTTATATTGCTACTCTAAATGATGATATTTTACAGTAATAAAGCAAGAAATTGATTTATAATTATAATTTTCCTTTTTGCATGTTGAATGAGGCCCTCGAATATCGTAAGATTCTCTCATTCCAAACGTGCTCCATGTTAAATCAATCAAAATCATCCGCTTGCACATTACAAGCAGAGAAAGCTATGTGGATAAAAACTCTGTGTAAGAAAGAACTAAAAATGCCTCTTATGAACGGTCTTAAGTGCCAAAGGCTGTCCGGATTGGACAGAATGGTGCCGGCCGCTTGTTACTTCACAAGCATAAAGAAGGGAAGCCCAATGGATTTACCGTTATACCATTCATGATCTACGTCGTGGAATAGGCTTGGACGCCTTAAAAGATGTCTCTTTAATGATAAACATAAAACAATGGATTTCAGTAGAGATTTTATGATCGTTCATGAAAAACTAACAAAAGAAAAAGTTGAAATCAATCTAACCGCTCTAAAGCAACAAATATTTTTTTCTGCGCTGCACGCAGTTCTACAACCCTGTTCCGCTCACGCTCAACAATTTCTGCTTTTGCATTTGCTATAAATTTGGGGTTGTTTAACTTAAGCGATATTTTTTCAATATCTTGTTCAATTTTACTGACATCCTTCCTCAAACGAACACGTTCAGCCTCCAAATCAATCAACTGTCCTAATGGTAAACAAAAAACAGCCTCTCCCAAAATCATTTGTGCTGATATTTCCGGAACTTTATCAGAGAAATCAATAACTTCAATACGCGCTAATTTTTTAAGAAGTGCATCATAACGCTTCACACGCTCTCGCGTTACTTCCCCTCCTTCAACAACAATAAGAGGTGCTTGTGTCGCCACTGGAATATTCATTTCAAAACGTACAGACCGAATCCCCGTGACGACATCAATAAGCCAATTAATATCATCAGCAGCTTCTTCATCTATCAATGTTTCCTCTGGCCATTTTGTCAATGCGAGCATATCCTCACGCTTGATGGCTTGCGTTTCTGTAAGAGACCACAACTCTTCCGTCATATAAGGCATAAAAGGATGAAGAAGTTTATAAACTTCATCTAAAACCCAAGCAGTACAAGCTTGAGCCTCATTTTTAGCATCTTCATTTTCCCCCTGAAAAATAGGTTTGAGAAGCTCCAAATACCAATCACATAATGTATTCCAAATGAAACGGTAAAGAGTGGCAGCTGACTCATTAAATTTATAGTGTTCAATACCAGTCGTAACTGCTGAAATTGTTTTAGATAACTCTGTTAAAATCCAACGATTAAGCGCCAGTTTTGCTTGTTCTGGTTTAAAAGCTGGATCATGCTTCACACCATTCATCTGTGCAAATCGGGTAGCATTCCACAATTTCGTAGCAAAATTACGATAACCAGCAATACGGGAAACATCAAGTTTTACATCACGACCTTGTGCTGCCATAATAGCTAAAGTAAATCGAAGTGCATCAGCACTATATTGATCAATAAGCTCTAAGGGATCAATAATATTTCCCTTTGATTTTGACATCTTTGCGCCCTTTTGATCCCGCACAAGAGCATGCACATAAACCGTTGGGAAAGGAACGTCACCCATAAAGTGAAGTCCCATCATCATCATACGAGCAACCCAGAAAAAAATAATATCAAATCCTGTCACAGATAAAGATGTTGGGTAAAAAGTAGATAATTCAGTCGTTTTATTTGGCCATCCTAATGTTGAAAAAGGCCAAAGAGCTGATGAAAACCACGTATCTAAAACATCCGGATCACGGATTAAGTCAACAACCTCACCATAATGAGCAAAAGCTGAATCTAAAGCCTCTTTTTCACTTTTTTCAACAAAAACCGTTCCATCAGGACCATACCAAGCAGGAATCTGATGTCCCCACCATAATTGGCGAGAAATGCACCAAGGTTGAATATTCTGCATCCAATTGAAGTAAGTCTTTTTCCAGTTATCGGGAACAAACTGCGTTTTTCCTTGTTGAACAGCCTCTATCGCTGGCTTTGCTAATTCAGCAGCATGAACATACCATTGATCTGTCAAAAAAGGCTCAATAGGGACACCACTGCGATCTCCATGAGGAACCATATGGGTATGATCATCAACAGAAGCTAAATATCCCTGTTCTTCCATCAAAGAAATAATCTTCTGGCGAGCAACAAAACGATCAGATTTATCGAGATTTTCTACTAACATTTTTAATTCATCTGATAAAATCAAACCATCGAAAAATGCTTCATTTTCACGAAGAAAAATTTCGGCTTTTTGGGTAAAAATATTGATCAAGCGTAAATGATTACGCTGTCCTACTTCAAAGTCATTAAAGTCATGAGCTGGTGTGATTTTTACAGCACCACTTCCAGCCTCAGGATCAGCATGGCTATCACCCACAATTAATAACCTACGACCAACAAGCGGCAAAAGAGCATTTTTACCGATAAGATTTTTATAACGCTCATCTTCCGGATTAACAGCAATTCCTGTATCACCAAGCATTGTTTCTGGTCGTGTTGTCGCCACTGTTATAAAAGTTGTAGCATCATTTGGATCAAAAGTTTTACCTTCAAGTGGATATCTAAAGTGCCACAAATGTCCTTGAACTTCTTTTTGCTCAACTTCAAGATCTGAAATAGCTGTCAACAATTTAGGATCCCAATTAACGAGACGCTTATCCCTATATATCAACCCTTGCTTATAAAGCGTGACAAAGACTTCACGAACCGCCTGCGACAACCCCTCATCCATTGTAAACCGCTCACGCGACCAATCACATGAAACCCCAAGGCGACGCAACTGGTTTGCAATAACGCCTCCAGTTTCATAACGCCATTCCCAAATACGCTCAATAAACTTTTCTCTCCCCATTTCTTGACGCGTTGGCTCTTGACGTTCTGCAAGTTGACGCTCCACAACCATTTGTGTAGCAATCCCAGCATGATCCATACCAGGCTGCCACAACACATTTTTGCCACGCATCCGCTGAAATCTAACTATTATATCTTGAATTGTCGTATTGAGCGCATGCCCCATATGAAGTGAGCCTGTAACATTAGGAGGTGGAAGCATAACGCAAAAAGGTTCTGCATCGCTTTTAGAACCAGCTCCCGCTTTAAAAGCCCCACGAGTCTCCCATCTCTTTGCAACCCGTTGCTCTATAGAGGAAGCATCATAGTTTTTTTCTAACATTCTATCCATCCATAACGCCGCTAAAAAACACAATATATGATCAAAACCTGATCAGAATCTCGTGAATCTCAGCCATTCACTAGAGAGCTCGCAAAATCGCAAACAAAATCCCCATAAAATGAAAAACATAAAAATAATTAAGACGATTTTTTAATCGCCTTCACAATCTCTTCACGCAAAATATCTTCCAGCAAAATAGGCAATTTAGACTGTAACCATTCTGCTATAGCCGGACGCAACACATCCTTTGCAATCTTTTCTGCAGAAGAAATACAATATGCAGACAATTCCACATGACCATCCCTTCCTGCATCTGACTGTGATTTCCTTATCTCATCTTCATATTCTTTTGCTTTATAAACAGAATTCCGTTCTTCAGAAGAAAGCTTCATCTTTTGCATATCCATACCAACTGTATTATTTTCTGCCTCTATATCCTCTTTCTCTTGCGTTATCTTCCCCCCTTGATTTTCAGATGAAAGACCAATACGATCAGCTAAAGCTTTCATAGCATCATCAACCGATAAGGCTGTATCATAAATACTCTCTGATGCAACTTCTGAAGCATTCACTGCAACATCTTCATTTAAAAAGTGATCAGATTGAACCGCATTTTCTTCGATTATTTCACGAATAGATGTTAAAATTTCATCCATACTTGGCTCACGTAACACGCTTGAACTCTGTACCATACTTTACAACCTCTCAAAGACGCAACAACAAATAGAATCATATTTTCAGTGTATGCAAAAGAATTATAAGATCAACATGCCTCCCACGATATTTTCAAATATGCTTGTCATAAAGAGGGCGCTACACACAGTTTTCTACACTTTATAAAGATAATATCTCGCCGCAATATTTTTTAACATATTCAACTGTTGATTTACTAATCTTTTAAAAACTAAAATAATTTAAGATTAAAGAGATATTTTTATACATTATCGGATATATTTAATTGTTTTTAAACCTAAATAACTTGCAGTCAATTTACCAATAGAAGATTGAACACTATAGCTCGCCACAACAGCATTACGCTCCGCCATTGCAAGCGCAATCTGAGCATTAATCAATAGAGTACGAGAATTTAAAACATCCAGCGTCGTTGCTTGCCCTACGCGATTTTCTTGAACACGACCTTTCAGAGCAATTTCAGCAGCACGAACACTTTCACGGTAAGCAATAACAGATGAGCGTGCACCCTCCAACTGAAACCAAGCAGAAGTCAGTGCTTGCCTCGTATTACTATGCGCCAAATCGAGTTGAAGCTGCGCCTGTCCAAGCTGTTCCCTTGATTGGCGAATTTGCGCAGACGTACGCCCTCCTTCAAAGATTGGGACACTTACTGACAATCCTACAGATTTAGAAACGCCATCTTCTCCAACCCCGCTGTAGATTCGATTATAAGATGCTGTTGCAGAAAAATCAACTTTAGGGAGCAATGCCCCTTCTTTCGCCTTTACATTATAAGCACTCGCATCAACTAAATATTTAGCATAAAGGATTGCTGGATGCATCACAACGCTCATTTGGTAAGCCATATCAAGGTTGACGGGAAAATCTTTGGCTATGGGTGGGCGTTTTAACTTTTCAGGATCAGAACCAATAACTTGTCGATACACTGCCTCTGCTGCTTTTACATCAGCACGAGCAAGACTCAGCTCTGAAACCGCCACGGAACGTGCAGCTTGAGCTTGAGCAAGATCAACATGCCCTCCTTCACCCACATCAAATTTTGCTTTATTGGAACGAACGTGTTCCTCAAGAGCTGCCAAATTTTCTCTCCGAAGATCCGCAACACGACGTGCGTGATAGACATTAGCATAAGCGGTCACCACCTCTAGAAACGTATTTTGTTCAACATTACGAAGATATTCACGCTGAGCCTGCAACTTAACTTGAGCTGAAGAAAAGATATTTTGCGTGATAAAACCATCAAATAATCTTTGATTTAATCTCACTCCTATAGATCCAGAAGTGACATAAGGACCTGTAAAAGACTTATTCCGCCCATAGTTCCCAACCCCCTCAACTTGTGGCAATAACCCTGATCGCGCAATGACAACATCATCACTGGATATACGCACAGCTGCACGTTCACTATTCAACTTAGCATTATATTTATAAGCCTTAGAAAAGGCATCCATCAATGTTTCAGCACAAACAGTCTCTGATAGTAAAACACTCAACACCAGTAATAAACATGCCTGAAACTTCTTGTTTATTCTAAACATAATACACACAATAACAAACCCCAAATAAATTACAAAATTATCTTTTATTCACAAAACAAACAAGCACTAAAACACAAAACCAGGTGTTTTGAAAAAACAAGGAAGAGGCTTTACAGCGAGATTAAAAGCACGACGAGCCGAGATGATCCCATCTTCTTTTATATAGATTTGTGCAACAGCAGCATTTCCATACCCTTCAACCACAACAAGACGTCCACAGTCTTTCATTTGATCAAAGATACCCTGAGGAATAAAATCAACAGATCCCTCAATGAAAATCACATCATAAGGTCCCTCAACAGCATATCCTTGCTCTAATGGACCATGAACGACAACCACATTATCACATTGATTACGTTCTAAAGCTTCAAGAGCACGTTCAAAGAGAGATTTATTACTTTCCAGCGCAATCACAGACCCTGCAAGTTTTGCAAGCAACGCTGCACAATAACCACTATTTGCACCAATATCTAAAACAACATCTGATGATTTTAAAGCGGCAAGCTGTAGTAATTTCGCTAGAGATGCAGGTTTCATCAAATAGCGTGCAGGAACCCCATCTTGCTCTGGACATAGAACAATATCGGTATCAAGATAACTTAACACTTTCATATCTTCCGATACAAAATCTTCACGAGACACCGTTAAAAAGGCTTCAAGAACTGATAAATCCGTTACATCGACTGTACGAATTTGATTGTCAACCATTTTGCGACGAAGCTCAGCAAAATCTGCAACCATAACGAATATTTTCTCCTAACCTACAAAAAACAAACCAAACAGCGACAATAAGGGATAAAGATCTCTTAAACTATGGGCATTACAAAAAAGGATGCTACAGTCAACAATTAGATTTTAACTGTATAATCTCTCATACAAAAGTGTCTTCACAAGAATAGAGGGAAATAATCTATTTTCCTATACCTCATCTCCCCTAAAAGCCGTTTCGTTTAAAATCGGCTGGAGGCCTCGCCCGGAATCGAACCGGGATACAAGGATTTGCAGTCCTCTGCGTAACCATTCCGCCACGAGGCCTCGTCAACAAACATAAAGGTTTCAATAAGGGAAGGCAACGCATCCGTCAAGGTGTAGAAATCTTCTCTCGCCTTTTTTCCTCTTATTACACAATTTATCATATTTTTTTAAAAAAAGTAATTTTATCCTTTGCAAATCAGTATTGCTTTGCTATAGCCTTTTCAAGCTATAGCCTTTTCAATTAAATGATTGGGCACCGTTCCCCGGTAGCTCAGCGGTAGAGCAACCGGCTGTTAACCGGTTGGTCGCTGGTTCGAATCCGGCCCGGGGAGCCACTTTTCTTTTATTCTACGTAATTTGTTGTTTTTTCTAAAGTTTTTAGACATGAGGGATTCGTTAATAAAAGTAATGGAATAGGATTTTTGCAATAAAGTAGAAACGCAATATCCTACCGGATGTATTTTTTGCAATGAACGCAAAAAGCAATTGATTCATTTTAAAATAGCACAAATAAGATTACTTTTTTCAAACTACCGCGCCTTTATAAGAGAACACAGCAATTATTTGCATATTATAAATTACGATTTCTTTCATCAGAGATGAATTATTAAGCTCCATCAGCAATGAATCGGTCTCATATATTTTTTTCCAAAGAAAGAATGATTTGTACTCAATAAAGGAATTAAACTTAAAAGCCTGCTCATGAAGCAATCATTTTGAAAAATGAAAGAAACAACAATCAAGGTCATATATTATCTCCATACACCCCACATAACCTCCTCCCCATCCTAAAAGCAAAAAACATAAAACAAGTCTGTAAACACTCCGACGTCTTATCTAACAGGTTGTTCCTCCTGCTAACCACTTCAACGCTTTACAAACAACCTTGCCTTGGATATTCATGACACTGTCATAAAACATTTAATGCATAAAGTTTTGTAGACTTTATATCCTCCCAAACTAATAGTGTTTTACAGTAAAAACAAAGATAACGAGCTAAATTGTTGAGAATCCTGAGAAAGCCTTCAGAAATCATGACATTCTCGCTATTGTATTATGCAGTCACACGCTTTTTTAAAGAGATATCTCTTAAATCCCCCAAGTCTCTTTCACAGTGACTCCCGTAAATGGTAAAAATGAAATCGATTGATCAGCCCCATCTTTATTTATAATAAAAGCCATACCATCATACTATTTTCCAACTCTCAATCTTAGCAACCCCCCTTGCCTTTGAAAGAGTTTATAAGAATCATTTTATTTATTTCTCAAATGTCCATTTATACAATAATTTCACATATAACGTGCAAGTGAATACTTTTGATTGATCCGCATAAATAGCTTCAAAATGAAAAAAATTTCACGATATAATGAACTATTCAATATATAAAACAGTGAGTTATTATTAGACATCAATTTTTAAAATTAAAAGTCATCATTAAAGATAAAACACATCCTATATAAAAATAATTTTATATAAATAAAATCTACTTTTATTCCCATTTTAAAAAATGGGAATAAAGCAAATAAATAATTGCCTCTTACAATAATGATTTTTTAAAGATTTTCAAATAAATCCAAACAGTTAGAGGTTTTCATTTCTAAAAAATGAAAACCTCTAAAGGGTCTTCTTACTTTGACAAGAGTATTTTATAGCTCTTTTCAATTGAGAATAAATCAACAAAAGTAAAAAATCTCCTGTACATGATCTTTTTTCAAGACTTTATCTAAGCAGCCTTCTTAACTGATTTCCGAAAACGAAAAGTCTTTGCACGCTTTGCCACCGCTTTTGCTTTTTTATGCCTCTCATTTTGAGGTGAAGAATTCTTCCGCTGCAACTGTGCGGTATCATCTTTTCGACCTAAAAACTGTTTTTGACGTTTAGATTTTTTAAAACGGCGTTCCTTATCGTTTTCGTTTTCTTTACTTTCTCGCACAATTGGCTTTTCTGGAAACGCTGCAAATTGTTCTGGAACAGCCTCAGCCACCAATTTCATACGAATCAAGCGCTCTATAGCACGCAAGCGGGACCTTTCTATCTTCTCATCAAAAAGCGTAAGTGCTACACCAGATGCGCCATTACGTCCTGTACGACCAATACGATGTACATAACTTTCAGCTTCATCTGGTAAGTCGTAATTAATAACGTGACTTATCCCTGGTATATCAATACCGCGTGCAGCAATATCTGTTGCCACTAGGATCTGCACAGATCTTTCACGAAAAGCTTTTAAAGCAGACTGGCGAGCACCTTGTGATTTATTTCCATGAATTGTTGCGACTAAATATCCTATCTTTTCTAAACTACGTGTGACAGCATCTGCCCCATGTTTAGTTCGAGTAAAAACAATAACCGAATCAAAAGCTGGATTTGTCAAAAGTTTACTTAAAACATTCTTTTTTTCATTCGTAGGAACACAATATAATTTTTGGCAAATCTCTACAGCCGTAGTACCTTGAGGAACAACTTCAATTTTAACCGGATCATTGAGTAAACATTTTGCAAGCACAGCAATTTCCCTCGGCATTGTTGCAGAAAAGAGTGCTGTCTGACGCTCTTGATGCAAAAGCTTTGCAATTTGCTTAACATCATGAATAAACCCCATATCCAACATACGATCTGCTTCATCCAAAATCAAAAAACGAGATTGGGAAAGATCAACACACTTTTCACGAACAAGATCTCTCAAACGCCCTGGAGTCGCTATCAAAACATCCACACCTGCTTCCATACGTTTAATTTGTTTTAAACGTGATACGCCCCCAAAAATAAGACATGTTGAAAGATGTGCTCCTTTCGCCACAGTACGGATCGTTTCATCAATCTGAACAGCAAGTTCACGCGTTGGAGCTAAAATCAAAGCGCGTGCAGTTTTAGGACAGCGTTTATCACCCAAAGCCAAAATCTGACTTAAAATAGGTAAACCAAATGCCAAGGTTTTTCCAGAGCCTGTCTGAGCAACACCTAAAATATCGTGTCCTTTCAACATCACTGGAATAGCTTGTTCTTGTATAGGTTTAGGTTTACTCATCCCAGCAATGAGTAAATTTTTAATCAAAAGAGTAGGTAAACCTAACTTTGTAAAAACATTTTCTTCTTTTATAGGCAAAATAAAATCTTTCCTTAGCTGAAGAACTCAAAAGAAGTAACCATCTGAACTCTTCACTCAAGAATCCGCGCAAGAGAAATCCCTGACATTTTAAATGAAGCAACGCCTAAAAAGCGGCTTGCGCAACTTATGAACACCTTGAAATCAAGATAAAGGCGTATAAACTTCACTTTACAAAAAGCCAACAAACCAGCCTAAATGCCTTCATCTCTATTATCTTTGGATTATGATAAAAAAGCAAGAACTTTACGAAATACATTTATCATGAATAAAAACAATATTTAGATCGTTTACTTTTTGATGACTGTGTCCATCGGTAAATGTACCTTGATAAAATCAGGATAAATCTCGAGAAAAACTGGATTTTGTAAAGTTTTTTGACCGCCATAAATTAAATACCATTGGTTTTTATCAAAAATCGCCAAAGTTTTATATTGAATGATGCGATCCTTCATATCAAGAACTGTTGGAATTAAAGCATACAAAGTACCATTATCAGTTTGTAAATACTCTATATTTTCTTTATCTAAATAATAAGCACCAGAAGGCAAACCCTCAAATTTCCTATGCAACTGTTGAAGAAAATCACTACGTAAAGCACTCTCTGTTGTATTCAATCGATGTGCCATCTCTTTATAAAGCCGCTCAGGCATATAACGAGAAATAGGCATAAAATCCCCATTTTTTATAGCATTATTGACATCAACAACGACTCTTGAAAGTTCAGCTTTTTGTACTATCGTTGGCTGAGATGCTAAACTCTGTTGATTAACAATCAAAAAGAAAAATAGACTCAGCACCGAATAAAAAATAGGTTTCATCATTATACTTCTTGTTTTAGTAAAATTTCAGTTTCTCAAATAACAAAATCAAATAACGTTTGATCATCAGTAATATCACGATAACGCCAACCTAACGTTTGAAATTTTTCCTCTAAAAGACAAAAATTACCGTATTTTTTTGTTTCAATCGCAACCAATACAGAACCAAAGTTTCTCGCTGATTTTTTAAGATATTCAAAACGCACAATATCATCATCTGGTGATAATGTGGAAAGAAAATGACGCAATGCACCAGGATGTTGCGGAAAACTAAAAATAAAATATTTTCTCAACCCTTGGAAACGTAAAGAACGCTCTTTAATTTCTGGCAAACGCTCAAAATCAAAATTACCTCCTGAAATAACGAGAAGAATTTTTTTCCCCTTTAACTCTTGAGGAGGAATACTGTTAAGCGCATCAATCGATAAAGCACCAGCCGGTTCAAGAACCACACCTTCCACATTAAGCATTTCAACCATCGTAGAACAAACGCGGTTTTCAGGAACCGTAATGACAGAATCAGCGGGAAATTTCTTTAGAATTGTATAGTTTAGTGCACCAATTTCAGCCACAGCAGCACCATCTACAAAAGTGTCAATGCTTTCAAGCTTAACGCGTTTTCCACTCTCCAAACAAGCAAGCAAACTTGCAGCTCTTTGCGGCTCAACAAAACGAATCTTTGTTTTCCAACCATATTCATGTAAAAACTTGCTCACTCCACTTGCCAAACCACCGCCCCCTACCGGCACAATCATCAAATCTGGCTCACTTTCTCCATTGAGTTTTTTCCATTGTAAAGCAGCTTCACAAAGCACTGTTGCCTGCCCTGTAATAATGCGAATATCATCGAAAGGTGGAGCCATTACACCACCGCTCTCCACGACAAAGGATTGCGCAGCTTCATAACATTGATCAAATGTTTCACCAATCAAACGAATATCAATGAATTCTTTGCCAAAAATACGTGTTTTTTCAATTTTTTGTTGTGGCGTTGTCATGGGCATGAAAATCACGCCTTTACGTTTAAAATAACGACAAACAAAAGAAACCCCTTGCGCGTGATTCCCCGCTGAAGCGCAAACAAATGCAGAATCTGGTGATATACAGCTAAGCATTTCTGAAACAAAATTGAAAGCACCACGAATCTTATAAGACCGCACCGGTGTTAAATCTTCACGCTTTAAATAAATTTCTGCATCATACTTTTGACTAAGAAAATCATTTCTTTGAAGTGGTGTTTCAGCAAACACGTGATGCAATCCCACCATAGCTTTTGTGACGTCTTGAATAAATTGACTCATAACACTAATCATTTCACGCTTTATTTACATTATAAAAGCTTTTTCTATCGATAAAGGAAACTATTGTCAGTCAAAATTTCACTAAAAAATGAAAAATGTTTCTTTTGTCATTAATTCTTGATTCAATAAAAGATATAGCTTATGAGAGAACTCACATCGCGGACGTGATGAAAACGGTAAACATAGCAGACTTAAAATCTGCCGGTCGAAGACCTTGCGGGTTCAAGTCCCGCCGTCCGCACCATTGTATCTTAATCTCTCTTATTTTCCAATGATTTATTAAAAATCAACAAAAATTAAAGCACCTTCTAAACCACCTTTCGCAACTTTATTATAACGCTATCAGACGGTACAGCGATGATGCTAAAATACGAATCATTGCTGCTTTTTGAGGTACCTTTTTAGCACGTTGACCTCCTCCTTGTCTTTTAGGATGGAGAGGCAGTTAATCTTGATCTCCTCATCCTTGAGGATGAAGAAATGAGTCGTGTTTTTAACGTTAAGCAGCTTTCACAACAGAGCTTGGTAAAATTCGCTTAGCTTCTGTTGTAACTGATTTGTAATGCTTAAGCTCTTCTTCGAGGTCATTTGCATCTAACAAACGCCTTATAATCAACCCTAATATTTCTCCAACACCAGCAGCACATTCACACTCTTAACAGGAGTAAGATAATATGAAGAAAAGCGAAATGGGTTAGAAATGACCGTGGCTGTCGTATCCCTGATGATTTCGAATCTGTTTATGATTTCGCAATCAAAGAGGGTTTGCCTCCAAAGCGTGTGAAAGTCGAAATGGCAAAATTTCGAGATTACTGGAAATCTAGAGCACGCAAGGATGCACGCAAAACGGATTGGAAAGCAACGTGGCGCAATTGGGTGCAAAAAGCTATCGAGGATTTAGGGAAAGGAAAAAACTATGGAAAATCACTCTCAAAGGCAAAAAAGCGTTGGTGAACGCATCTCAGACAGCACCCTTGATATCGGGTCTCGAGGTCACTTTAAAACACATTCACGAGATGATAGCTCCGGAGTTTCCTTTGGTTTTGAAGAGTGGCAGTGCATTGACACAACAGCAGGAAACGATTGCCTTAGGTGCTTGTGATCAACTTCACGAATTGTTTTCAATAAAAGCGAGCAAAAAGGACATAGCTAAAGCAATTCGGATGCTTTCGTGTGGTTGAAAAATTTCGCAACAGGCAGATCATGAAGGTATGGCGCTTACCTATGAAATGGTTTTGGAAAGTGTTTCTGCGTGGTCACTGATAAAAACGGTTAAACGGACTTTATGCGATGAGTTAGAAGGTTTATCGGATACGTTTTTTCCAAGCACTCGTGAATTCGTAAGATTATGTCGTGATTTGGAAAATAGTCTTTTGACGAAAGCCAATCTAGTACGCAAGGCTGTTTTGAACACCCGTGAAAAAAGGCTGAAAGAAAAGGCAATGAGAGAGAATTCAAGACCACTCGCGTTGGTTGAAAAGCAAAAGCTTGAAGGGATTTTAAATGGTCTTGGGGGAACATTGAAAAACATTGCAGGTTAGTAAACTAGTGAAAATTGCTGATCGTTTTGTGATTGGATGTGCATTTAAATCGAAAAAATGGCACCGTACAGAGCAATTTAAAGATTTTATGATAAAAAACCTATCCTATAAAACGCTCTGTACGATCAAATTTGAGGCAAATAGACAAATTTGTAAAATTAGGATTAAAGCATATTCATTTTAAAACATCTATTCTTAAAAAACCGTAAACAGCCCATGCGAAAGAGATTTGCTGCAACGGCGCTGGATATGCACTATGGGGGGGACGGAGCAGAGGAGTATCTTTACAACCTCTACGAATATGAAGACGGCACAAGAGAGTGTGCAAAGTTTGATGGTGGTCAGTATTACAAAACACCTAAGAATGCGGATTTTAGTACCAAAGCGCAAGTAAAAGCATGGGTTTACGATGGTACTATTCCGAAAAGCGTTCTCAATTACAAACCTCTTATAGACGAGATAAGCAGAGAGATAAAAAAATATTGACTTTATTCAGAGTATATTGCGTATTGCTCTAAATGCGCTTCTTAAACATTTTACACAAAAGCATAAAAAGCTATTGAATCATGGGCTTTATGTTATATTTTTATATAATATTAGAGAGGGCGTTTTATGCACACAACAAAATTACGTAAAGTTGGAGGATCAGTTATACTCTCTATACCGCCTGCATTGATTGATGTTCTTCATCTTACTGAAAATATGCAAGTGGGTTTGGTTATTGACAATGGATAATTGGTTGTGAAACCACAGATATCGCAAAATTACACTCTTGAAGAATTGTTAGCCCAATGTAATCCTTCAGACGATTTTGCGGATAAAGATGTAGAGTGGTTTGATGCTAAACCTGCTGGCAGAGAGCTCTTGTAATGAAGCGAGGTGAAATTTGGTTTGTATCGCTTGACCCAACTTCTGTTTATGAGAAAAAAGGAACGCGTCCTGTACTGATTGTATCACCGGAGGCGTTTAATCATTTAACAAAACACCCATTGTTTTGCCCATTACGAGTGGAGAAAATTTTGCTAGAACAGCAGATTTTGCTATTTCATTGGTGGGAACAGAGCTGCATACAACAGGTGTGATACGCTGCGACCAACCGCGTGCTTTAGATATAGTAGCGCGTAATGGAAAAAGAATGGAAACTATTCCATATATAATTATGGATGAAGTCTTAGCAAGGTTATCAACATTTCTTACTTGAATTTTTTCTACACTTTTTTATGTTTAAAAACACCAACTTTAGGTAAAAAGTAAAAAAGCATAAGATCATGATTTTTTCTGTTGACAATCGGCTAATCAATTTTTCACAGAATAAAAATCAATAATTGACTAATGATGTCATTAATTATGACTCAAAAGGAGCCATAATGAAAGCTGTCATCACTAAGCCAATGTGTGTTGTTGGCGACAATAAAAGCACTGTTCGCTTTGAACCATCAACACCCAATAATCCATTTGTTGAAGTTTCCAATCAAGTCTACGCACGTCTCAAGCGCGCTAATGCTGTAAAACCTTTTATTGGAGTCAAGACAACAGCAAAAACAGACAAGACAGTTGAACAAATTAAGCAGATAAAACAAGAAGCCGTACAAACATCGTCTGAACCAGTGACAGAGGAAATTCCACTCGAACAGCCAAAAGCATCTAAGGTCTCTCAATCATCAACACCTGCTCCTAAAAAGCCTTAGAAGTTGAAATTAAGTATCCACCCAAAATGGTATCTTCAACAGGTGAATGATACCTTCACCAGTCTTCAAGCCCCTCGCCTTAATTGGTCCCCTTTCTGCGTAATGCTGTAAACACCTCTGCAAAACAAGTCGAACGCTTTGCAGAAAAGAAGATTTCTGATACTACATCAGCCCAATCAAAGCGTATTAAGCAAGGTGTTTATATTAAAGAAAAGGCGACAGCAAGGTTTCTTGAGACAGATATCATTCGTTCTGGAACACCGATACTTCTTAAATTTTTTAAAGCAAAAGAACAAAACGCGGCGTGACTTACACAACTGTTTGGAAAAAAACAAATCTTGCCCTATGTTTTTATCAAGGGTGGGAGTTTTCCAAAGCGTGTTGATTTAAAAAAGATGAAGGGTAATGTTTTTCAAAGGGTGAATGGAGATCAATTCCCCATTGCAAAACAAGAGGGACCCTCAACTTCTGAGGTCATGTCAAAGACAGAGATTGCAAGTGCTATTGTAAAAAAGCCAACGAGAGATTAATTGCCAATATACAGAACCAACTTGCTCATCATGAATACGCTGCCAACAAGAAAAGCTAGATTATGTTCTTAAACTTTATCTATATATTACATATCCTTATGAGTTTATGCATTACACACTTTGATTGCAATTTTAAAAACAGATTATCAC
Organism: Bartonella sp. CL435QHHD; assembly: GCF_042195095.1. Lineage (NCBI taxonomy): Bacteria > Pseudomonadati > Pseudomonadota > Alphaproteobacteria > Hyphomicrobiales > Bartonellaceae > Bartonella > Bartonella sp. CL435QHHD. The sequence continues at coordinate 14,801 of NZ_JBHINS010000068.1, read as the reverse complement.
TTATGCTTTGTTTTTTCCATAAAAAAGTCAATAAAATCAATGTAAAAGGTACTTCCCAGCGGGTTGGCTTCGTTGCGGGGCAGACTAGTACGAACTATCGCTAGCGACAGAATTTTCAATTTGACTGTACATTGTACACTTAACTAATTGATAAATAACAATTTTAATATGTACACTGTACAGTATGTGAAACGTTTTCTTAGCAAAAAGTAATTTTTGTTGCTGGACAATTCTATAGTAATAGATATTTTCGAATCATGTGCCTCAAAAACACCTTAAAACAACTAGCGGATTAGTTGCCGAAATAACTAATCTTCCGCAATTCAAAAGCTTTAACTCATTGTATGCTAATAGCTTTGTCAGGTGTGGTTATACCATATACCCCCTTCGGGGAAAGGCGTAACGACGGACTAGATGCCGTGTTTTTTAGCGCCCAGCACTCTTTTAGAATGTCATTAAGGAACGCCTAACATCTAAGAATTCTTTATGAATACCATTATTAAAATTACTGAATTATGTGGCAAAAGGCATGACAATATTATGCGTGACATCAAGAAAACGCTTGAAGAACTTAACCCCCTCAAATTTGAGGGGGTTGATTTTGGTGGCACTACCTTGATAACAAAGGTGAAAGCCGCCCTTGTTATAACCTGCCAAAGCGTGAATGCTTAATTCTTGTTTCTAGTTACAGCACTGCCTTACGAGCAAAGATAATTGACCGTTGGAAAGAGTTGGAAAGACAAGTAGCTATTCCACAAATTGATTACTCCAAACCCGAAGTATTACTTGGCGCCTTAAATCATCTACAAAATCAAATTGAGCAGAAAGACCATGTTATTTCAGAATTAGCACTAAAAGCAAAAGCTTTAGAAGGCTTAAAACGCTCTGATGGTTTGTTTGGTTTGATTGAAGCCGCGAAGATGTTGGAGATAAGACCAAAGGATTTAACAGATTACTTGCGTAAAAATGATTGGGTGTATCGACGTGCTCCGAGTGGTCCATTGTTACCTTAATCAGGATAAAATCAAAAAAGGCTTCATAGACTGTTCTGCCATCACCATTCAAAAACCGGATGGAACAGAAAAGGTGCTGCCTTCAACAAAAATCACACCTAAAGGATTGGCATGTTTGAGAGAACGAATCCATGGAGGTGTGCAATGAAGGTAAATACTAACTTCTTATGCGATTTATGGATGGCATTATCTCAATTTTCTAGACATGAAAATATGAGTGATAAGATTGTACTGCTCTGGTTGACATTATGAGTTTAGTAGAAAAAGCTTTGATTTTAAAACTTCAAGATGAAGTGCCAATCCTTCTTTCGATATCTTTCTCATCTGACGCTCCATAAAAAAAGCCCCACAAAAGTGGGGCTGGATAAAATGATGTTCTAATCAATCTCGCGCTAATTATAATAAAGTGGCTCGCTACATCCACGGGCGCCTATTTTTTCATCTTCTACATAACGAGAATGCGCAAAATTCCGTACAAGATGATCATTGTTAGAGCCACCAGTCCAATCGCCTCCTCCCAACATAACATTTATGTCTACACGTAAACTGCTTCCTTGTTCCCCTGTATGCCATTTAGTCACTGGATAACAACCAGACAAATATTGCCACACATAACCGCAACCATCCTCACAACCGATATACGAAATCATCCGTCTATTGTTTGTATCAACGTGTCCTCCAGACGTCTTAAGAGAAGGCGCTTGATTGCCGACAATACTGGTTGCTTGATTACTTCCATACATGCTTGGCGAGAACTCATCACTCGTCAAAAATCTCTTATTAACAGACCAAAAATCAAAGGCATGATCTGCATAGCTACGATTGGTCGTAATCGGAACACCATATGCCGACTTTGCATTTACACCTGTCCCTGATTGAAGATAAATATCAACCCAAATATTATGCCACGGATTGTAAACCATTCCCTCTGGGTCACTACGTGGACGGTGATTTAAACACCAAACAGAATTAGGCAAAATATCCCCTGCTTGATAACCCGATAAGAGATGACCTTCAATCTCACCAACATCTGCACAAAGCGTATGAAATCCACCAATCTTTTTAGAGGTATCCTCTGTATAACCATCAGGAGCTGTCGGATTTTGCGAAAGCTTAAGGGCTATCTCATTCGTCTGATCTTTTAAGATGAGATATATATAATATAATCCTTTCCTGCTTCAGGATCTTCGATAAACGACAGCCTTCCACGCCCTGGAACGTGGTAAAAGAGGAACCTACCCCCATTCTCACCACCATGATGAACGCAAAAACATGCACCGTTATTGATCACAAGACCTTTTCTATTTTCCGGATCGGCTTCCAGAAGCCTGTAAAGCTGATCAAAACGCACATCCTCTAAAAAATTAGTGGAAAGAGAACCTACCTTACTTTGAAGTTCAGAAAGACTGTCACTGTTCCTCTGTGCCTTCTCTTGAACTTCTGTCAACGCACTCTTCGCTTCTTCCGCTAACACTTTTGCCTCAGAGGCGGCTGTATTCGCAGAATTTGTCGTTGCTGTCACCGTGTCTAATGAACTCTTGACCTCTCCAAGCCCTTGCTTCGTCGTATCAGCCTCTTCTTCTGCTTGCTCCGCAACATTCATCGCTTCTTCCGCTGTTGTCTTCGCAGTCTCAGCTACTTCCTTGGCTTCTACAACAAAAGGTTCTACCTTACTGCCTTAGCCTGTACTGCTTCACAAATGATCAGATCAAATTCTGGTAAACCGTATTTCTTTTGCGCATCCGCAATCACTTGGATTAATTGGTAAGTAGCAAACACCACGGTCATTGCATTCGCTAAGACTTTATTTGTTTTTTTCAAAGCTTTTGAACATCAGTTGGTAGCTGATAGAGCAAGATCTGAAACATCAAGTTCAACAACAGCATCTTTGTTTTTCGATGCTTGCCAACTTATGTATCAGAATACACCGCAAAGGAACGAAACGGCACTTCTGTATAGCGTGTCCATTCTCTTATCGTTTGTGACATCAAAGTCAGAAAAGGCACGAAAAACAAAACACGCTTGCCAGTTCTGGTTATTTGTTCTGCTATCTTAAAGATGGTAAAAATCTTCTCCGTTTCAAATGCCATAATAAGTTTGCCACGGTCTGCTTCTTTTAAACCCTCAGAGACTTTCTCATACTTTTGGATTTGTTGAAAAGTTACCCCTAATTGGTGCCCTAATTGCTTTTGCGACATTCCCAGCATTGTTCTTTGAAAGCGAATTTTTTGCCTATAGAAATGTCGTTAAAATGTAGCTTTTTTCTTTTCACTCTTAAGCTCCCCCCGCTGAGTGCAAACACCCTCGCATTAGTATTCCGAGAGCCTGAAAGTACTGAGTTCGAGTGAGCTTTTTTTTACTTTTAGTGCTCATCGCACCTAGACATAGAAAAATATCCCATAATTCCGAGACACCCACAGAGTGGGCTCATTTATGATCGAACTTTAGGGCTTTCAGACCCTACTAATCGCTGCGTAGACGAGCAAAATCACTCTTTAAGTAATAAAATCATTTCAGGAAATTGGCAATCAAAATTAAAATAATCTCAAAGACTATAAGATTGGGCACTCTTCAAAAGAGAGCCAATGCGAAGAACTGTCATCATGGTTAGTCATCAACCCACACAATGCTTCTTTTTCAGAAAACGCAAAACGCGATATAAGAAAAAATGTTGTTTGCAAAGTTTTCGCTTGCCTATACAAAGAGAAAATGAAAAATTTGGAGGGCTCCCATGATAAATGACATCTACTGTGTTGGATACAATTATGTTGAACATGTTCATGAACTAGGTAATGTTGTTGAAGATGAACCCGTTATCTTTAGCAAGCCAAAAAGTTCACTCGTTTTAGGCAATGAAATTTATCTCCCTAATTTTTCCAAAGAAATACATTTTGAAACCGAAATTGTGCTCAAAATCTCAAAGGACGCTTTCATGATCATGGAGGAAGAAGCAGAAGAATGCTATGATGCCGTAGCAATAGGTCTTGATCTCACAGCGCGGGATTTGCAAACAAAACTGAAAGAAAAAAAGCTTCCTTGGCTTTTATCGAAAGGATTTAAAGGCGCCGCATACGTCTCTGACTTCATAAACAAGGAAAAAATAAACAACCCAATAACCTTTGCAATGAAGTTAAATGGCAAAACAAGACAAGTTGGCAATACGAAAAATATGATCTTTAACTTTGAGAAGATAATCTCATTTTTAAGTCACTACATTCAGCTAAGACGTGGTGATCTCATATACACAGGCACTCCACAGGGTGTCGGAAAACTTTCTCAGTTTGACAGAATAGAATTGTATCTCGAAAATCAATTAATTTCAGAGCTAAAAGTAAAATGAATCATCAAATACTGACCTTTTTCATTGTTTCATTTTTTTTAGTCATCTCACCGGGGCCGAATATGGCCCTTATCATCGATAATGCAACGAGATTGGGAAGAAAGAACGCATTTGTAAACGTTTTAGGATTGTGTACAGCAACATATGTGCATGGGGCATTTTCCACACCTAGGTGTATCAGCGCTCATTCTCAACAACAAAACGCTGTTTTTTTTTAGTAAAACTCATAGGTGGCAGCTATTTATTATACATGGGCTTTAAATCAATTAAATCTGGAATACACAGCTTAAATTCAAAAGAAAGAAGTTCAACGAATGAAAAGCATGCTACGAGTGAAACAAAGCTTTTAACCAGCTATATGGACGGTTTTCTGACACAAATACTAAACCCCAAAGTATCTATATTTTACATAGCAGCTTTTCCAAAATTCTTAGCTTCTGGAGGTAGCATTAAAAAAGGTTTTGAACTTGTCACAATACATTCTTTCAACATCTTTGCATGGTTTACTTTAATGACCATTTTTATATCATTTGCCAGTACCGCCTTAAAAAAGCAGCGGGTAAAAGGCTCGATTAACATTGCGACAGGAACAGTTTTATCTCTGTTTTCTTTTTTCATTTTCTTTGGATAGTTTTATCTTTTGATAACAAATTGTAAAGTTAATAGAGCAATCTTTTCCTGATTCTGTCTCTCACTATGAATAGCTCAATCTCTAACAGAGCTTATACAATCCCCAGTTCTTTTTTTCTTTATATAACTGAATTACGTTGCATTTCTTTATCATACTCTCAAGGACGTTTGTGTAAACTTTGTGTAAACAATGTGAGTTTCTCGCAACATTTTATAAAATGTTACCAATATCTAAACAAAATCCTTATTCATCACTTTTAAAAAAATAAGCTATGATATTCCTCTTTTCGTTTATGAAACAAAAGTAACTTTTTGATTTATGATAGCACCATACAAACAAAAAAATGATTTTAAAAATCATTTTAATTTTCCATTAAAAATTGTTTCTTAAACTAAGATGAGAACTCTCGAGTGCTATTTGAGCAAAAAGTAAAACTCTCACCATTATGAATAATAATAAATAATGCACTGATTACAAATAATAAGTTTCAAAAAATTATAAAAACTCCTGACAACTTTCTGAAATAATTTTAAAAGCCCCACGTCTTTTAATGAACAATTTATTTGTTATTAATAACAAAAAAAGCTCCCTATTCAAATATCTGTTACGTTATTTAAGAGGACAACATTCTCTTTTTTCAAAAGCATATTCCTAAAACATATTCTTTTCTTTATCCACACAAAATCATAAAAAACGTTTTTTTCCTTTACACCTCATTTATATCATGCTTCGATACGAAATAATGCTTTTTTAGTGTAATTTAATCTCAAAATAATTAAAGGGAACCCCCAAAAAATGAGCTACAAACAAAATTTAAAAGATAATTCTCAGAATAAGTTGCAGCGTGGACTACACAACCGACATGTACAACTTATAGCCATTGGTGGTGCTATTGGAACAGGTCTCTTCATGGGGGCAGGAAAAACAATTAGTGTAGCAGGTCCTTCCATCATACTCGTTTATGCTATTATCGGTTTTGCTCTATACTTTGTCATGCGTGCTATGGGAGAATTGTTGCTTTCTAATTCACAATACCGATCTCTTATTGATTTTTCAACCGATATGCTAGGACCGGGAATCGCTTTCTTTGTTGGCTGGAGCTATTGGTTGAGCTGGGTTGTAACTGGAGCTGCTGACATTATTGCCATCATCACTTATATGAACTTTTGGTGGCCAACACTCAATCCATGGTTTACCGTTTTTACCTGCATTAGTGTCTTTTTAATCTTTAACCTCTTTGCCGTGAAACTATTCGGTGAACTTGAATTCTGGTTTGGTCTTATCAAAGTCGTCGCAATTTTAGCATTAATTGTTGTGGGATTTTATATGATCGTTACGGGCTTTACCTCTCCCAATGGTACGGTTGCTTCTCTCAATCACGTATGGAACGATGGCAATATCTTTCCGCGAGGAATGACAGGTTTTTTTGCTGGATTTCAAATTGCCATTTTTTCTTTTGTTGGTATAGAAATTGCTGGAACAACCGCTGCTGAAGTAAAAGAACCTAAAAAAGTTCTCCCCAAAGCAATTAATGCAATACCGGTCCGTATTGTACTCTTTTACATTTTTTCTCTCGCTGTAATTATGTCTGTCACACCTTGGGATCAAATTGTTCCAGATAAAAGCCCCTTTGTCTCGATGTTTTGGCTTGCAGGCATTCCGATAGCTGCTGGCTTGGTAAACTTTGTCGTTATCACCTCAGCTGCCTCTTCAGCAAATAGTGGTATTTTTTCTACCAGCCGTATGATATATGGGCTTGCAACACAAAAAGGTGCCCCTCCAATTTTAGGTAAACTTTCCAGATACCATGTTCCAGCCAATGCTCTATTCTTTTCCTGTTTATGTATTTTAATAGGGTATACAATTGCCTCACTCTCTCCAAGCCTCATAAGTGCTTTTACAATTGTGACAAGCATTTCAGCTATTGCATTTTTATTCGTATGGTCTGTAATTTTGATTAGCTATATTGTGTATCGTCGCAATCGCCCTCATCTACACGCTGAATCCATTTATAAAATGCCAGGAGGTGTTGTCATGTGTGGGATAATTTTAGTTTTCTTTGTTTTCATGCTCTATTTGTTGACATTAGAAGCTGATACTCTACTAGCCTTAAAATATAGTATATTCTGGTTTGTTTTCTTGGGTATAATGTATTTTATGTTTGTAAAGAAAAAAATAACTCAAGGTAACAAATAAAGTCTATACATAAAAACATCTCAAAAAAGGGTAATTTTAATTACCCTTTTTCTACTTAACCTCCTCCCCAAACATCAAAAAACGACGATTCCTACCGGCACCGGTTTGTAAACAATCCGGCTTATTAAGGGGGAATGCTGCTGATCATTTATATGGTTCACCTACATAAGGCTCTATGGGCTAGCCCTGCCCTGAACACTCACCACCCATTCTAAAAATACTTAATGTGTAAAATGTTATATGCTTTATATCACTACTCTACACAACAGTACTTTACTGTATAATAGGATAAGAACGAGCTATTCTGTAAAGAATTCTCTATAAACTTCACTGACATTGTTTACTAATAAAACATGAGATTTTATCTAAAACTTCCCCCCCAAAAAAAATTTATATTCAATTTTTTATCAAAATTAAAAATATAGCTCTAAACAGAATATATCTTAATAGCTATCTGCAATAAAAAAAGATTCTATGAAAATATTTTTCTATTTGTAATAAATTTTAAATATAAATACTTAAAGATAAATTTTAAATATGTTTTTTCATATTTTAAATAATAGTTTAACTACTTAAACTTATTTTCTTTATATATAAAGTTTTATATTTAATAAATTTACAATTTTATTTATATTTTTCTATATATAAAAATCTACATTAATAAATAATTTTAAATATAAAGATATTTATACAATAAATTACTATAAATAAATATACATAAATATAAATTATTATTTATATACAAATAATAATAATTTATAATATAAATTATATTATATATTATATATATAACTTATGTATAAAACATAAAAAATCAAAAAAATATAATACACTTTATCTTTTGTTTCTTATATATAAAATAATTATTCCATTAGTTAATAATGCTTTTGCTTTATTCACATATAGTCATAGAAAAAAATTCCTTTACTCCTTAACCATAGCGTGTTCCGATAGAAGGAATTACCTTTTTTAGGGTAATTTTTATTTAAAAATAACTAAGGAGAACTTCCCAAAAATGAACAAACAAAATTTAGAAAAAAAACCTAAGAAGAAATTGCAACGTGGACTACATAACCGACACATACAACTTATAGCCCTTGGTGGAGCGATTGGAACAGGTCTCTTCATGGGATCAGGAAAAACAATCAGTGTAGCAGGCCCCTCAATTCTACTCGTTTATGCAATTATTGGTTGTGCTCTATACTTTGTCATGCGTGCTATGGGAGAGTTATTGCTTTCTAATACACAATACCGATCTTTTATTGACTTCTCAACCGATCTTCTAGGGCCATGTGCCGGATTCTTTATCGGCTGGACATATTGGTTGTGTTGGATTGTCACTGGAACTGCTGAAATTATTGCTATTGTCACTTATACACACTTTTGGTGGCCTGAGCTCAATCCGTGGATTCCTGTTATAATTGGTCTTATGTCCTTTTTAATTCTTAACCTCGTCGCCGTAAAACTATTTGGCGAACTTGAGTTTTGGTTTGGTTTTATCAAAATCGTAGCAATTCTAGTCCTAATCGTTGTAGGATTTTATATGATCTTTACCGGTTTTGTCTCTCCAAACGGTACAGTTGCTTCTCTTAGCCATATATGGAACGGTGGGAATATTTTTCCGCGAGGAATTACAGGCTTTTTTGCTGGATTTCAAATTGTTATTTTTGCTTTTGTTGGCATTGAACTCGCTGGAACAGCTGCTGCTGAAGTAAAAGAGCCTCAAAAAGCTTTACCACAGGCTGTTAATTCAATACCAATCCGCATTGTATTCTTTTATATATTCTCTCTTCTTGTGATTATGTCTGTAACGCCGTGGGATCAAATCAGTCCAGAAAAAAGCCCATTTGTAACAATGTATGCACTTATTGGTATTCCAACTGCTGCAGGTTTGATGAACTTTGTTGTCCTCACAGCTGCCGCATCTTCAGCAAATAGTGGAATTTTTTCTACCAGCCGTATGATATATGGGCTAGCAACACAAAAAGGTGCTCCTAAATTTTTAGGAAAACTTTCTCGTAACCACGTTCCAGCCAACGCATTATTCTTTTCATGTATATGCATCTTATTTGGTTATGCCGTTGTATCGTTATCTCAAACACTCATAGCTGCTTTTACAATTGTTACGACAATTGCCGCAACTTTGTTTATATTTGTATGGTCTATCATTTTGATCAGCTATATCATCTATCGCCGCAATCGTCCTCTCCAGCATACTGTCTCTCCTTATAAAATGCCAGGAGGTGTTGTTATGTGTTGGGCGCTTCTTGTTTTCTTTGCATTCATTATCTATTTACTGTCATTAGAAGCTGACACTGCCATAGCTTTAAAATACACTCCAGCATGGTTCATATTTTTAGGAATTGTATACTTTCTTTTTGGGAAAAAGAATTATGCAAAAAATTAAAAAATAAAGCTTATATTACAAAAAACATATAAAAAAGGGTAACTAAAGTTACCCTTTTTTGATATTTATCTATAAAATTATAAAAGCTATTGACAAAATATCTCTGTAGAATCTTCAATTACGCTCTTTATCAACCAAAGCATTCGATTTTATCCAAGGCATCATAGAACGAAGTTTTTTACCAACTTCTTCAATAGGATGATTATCATTTAAACGCCGCATACTTTTAAAATGAGCAGCACCAGCTTTATATTCTTGAATCCAATTCGATGTAAATTTACCCGTTTGAATATCTTTCAATATACGTTTCATTTCTGCTCTGGTTTTATCCGTAATCACACGTGGACCAGACATATATTCACCCCATTCAGCTGTATTAGAAATCGAATAATTCATATTTGCAATGCCCCCTTCATACATGAGATCAACAATCAGTTTAACCTCATGCAAACACTCAAAATAAGCCATTTCCGGTGCATAACCTGCTTCCGTTAGTGTTTCATAACCTGCTCGAATCAATTCAACAAGACCACCACAAAGAACCGCTTGTTCACCAAAAAGATCAGTTTCGCACTCTTCTTTAAATGTTGTTTCAATCACCCCAGCACGTCCACCACCAAGTCCACATGCATAAGACAATGCTACATTATGTGCATGCCCTGAAGCATCTTGCGCCACCGCTATTAAACAAGGAACACCACAACCCCGTTGGTATTCATTACGAACTGTATGACCTGGACCTTTAGGAGCAATCATCACAATATCAACGTTTTTTTTAGGTTCAATCAAGCCAAAATGAATACTTAAACCATGAGCAAAAGCAATTGCTGCCCCGTCGCGTAAATGATCATGAATATGTTCCTTATAAATATCAGCTTGCAATTCATCTGGTGTTGCCATCATGATGAGATCTGCCCATTTTGCTGCTTCAGCAACACTCACCACTTCAAAACCATCGGCCATAGCCTTTTTAACTGTTTCCGACCCTGAACGCAAAGCTATTTGCACATTTTTAACACCGGAATCTTTCAAGTTTAAAGCGTGCGCACGCCCTTGAGAACCATAACCAACAATGGCTACTTTTTTCCCTTTAATGAGATTAACATCCGCATCACGATCATAATAAACACGCATAAAAAAATTCCTTCTTTCTCTATTTAAACTGGATTTCAGATTATTTTTATTAAATAAGAAACATTATTTTAGTGCATCACACACTTATAAAGACAAAAAACACCGCTTATAAGAACACAGCAATTGAATAATTTTAAAGTTTACATATTGCATAGAAAAAACTGTAATCCCCAAACATTCCTAAAACATATACAGATCCCCAAATAACTTCAACTGCTATTCTACAAAAATAATAATTACACAAAATAAGATTTCTAAAGAAAATTTAGCTAATATTCTACTCTTCTATCGTGCAACAAAACGCTATATTCTAAAAATTCAGATACAACATACAATTTTTAACATGAACCAAATCAATATGGATAGCAAGAAAAATTACAAAATAACAAGTATTGTTTTAATACAACCTTCAAAAGCATATACAACAATATCTTTAGAATAATAGAGAGGATGTTTTTACTTTTTACGTTCTTTAATATCCACGCTTCTCACGCAAAAAAGAACACCCCCATACGGCCATTATGTTATCCATTTATGGCGCCTTATAAAAAAAATTTAATATGCTCGAGCCCTTTTCAAGAATCCCCTATAATAGTCTAAGATTTATTGCACACCACTCTCTTTACTTCATAAAGCTACAAGTCGATATCATCATTCTATTTAACAGCTCCTATTGCATTAAGCTTACTCATAAGGAGATTTTACGTTATACTATTTACAGATAACCCGAAAATGAGCTCAAATATCAAGAAAATTTGTGTATTGATCCATTAAAATCCTACGCACTCCTTTATAATGGAAATACTTTCAAAACCCTATTTCTTCTCCCTTCAAAGAAATTATAGTAAGTAGATTTGGTAAAATTTCCTCATAATGGATGGTATATAAAAAAGCATTTCATACACAAAAAATAGAAAGCTACCAATAAACAGAGGAAAATAGAATATTTTATAATGTATGCTAATAGTGCTACTTATCTCAACATGTATAAAATTGTTTTTTAAGATAAATTGGCAAACCTCTATAAAAATTTCTCTTCCAATTTTTATAGAGAAAAAAAGGTTACGATAATAACCGGATAAAACGCTGAACAGTCTCATGCATTCCATACTCTAATGCATCAGCAATGAGCCCGTGGCCAATAGAAACTTCATCAAGCCAAGGAATTTTTTTTACAAGAGCAGGAAGATTCATAATTGTCAGATCATGCCCTGCATTCATACCTAACTGCAACTCTTTTGCTCTTATTGCTGCTACAACAAGTTTATTGAGCTCTTGAACTTGTTTTATTTTGTCCTGAAATGCACCACCGTAAGGTCCCGTGTAAAATTCCACACGATCAGCACCCATTGCTTTAGCAATATCAAGACCATCGACAGTAGGGTTAGCAAAAAGGGATACACGAATCTTTCTTTTTTTTAAATTCTGAATAATAGGTGCTAAAAATTCTGCATCATGAGCAAAATTCCAACCATGATCAGACGTTGACTGATCTGGATCATCAGGAACAAGGGTAATCTGATCCGCGTAGTTTTCAGCGATATCTAAAAATTGATCACTGGGATAACCTTCAATATTAAACTCAGCTGTAGGAAAAGCGTTCTTGATTAAACAGTATATATCTGGCAAATCCGCAAAACGAATATGCCTTTCATCAGGGCGTGGATGAACCGTCAAACCTGCTGCTCCAGCAGCAAGCGCTATATGCCCAATATTCGTTATACTTGGCCACGGAAGATTACGTCGATTACGCAAAACAGCAACAGCATTAAGATTAACCGAAAGTTTTACCGCCATGCCCATTTCCATTTTTTTATAGTGTGTAACAAAGATAGAAAAAAGGCATTTTCCATCTGAAACTTAGATGATATACATATTTTTTTCTATCGAACAATCATTAAACGTTCTGCTGCGCGCGTAATTCCCGTATAAAGCCAGCGCGCATACATATCACGAAATGCAAAACTTTCATCAAACAAAACGACATTATTCCATTGAGAACCTTGCGCCTTATGAACCGTTAATGCATACCCATAATCAAAATCATCATATCGCTTTTTTAATTGCCATGAAATTTCTTGATCAGGGTTTTCAAACGCTGCTTTTAAAAGTTTAATCTTTGCTACCCCACGCTCACTTTCTTCTGGTTTAACAAGAAGATTAATACTCGGTTTAACTGTCTCCTTCTGTGAAGTCATCACCTTCCATAAAGAGCCATTCAACAAACCTTTAATAGGATCATTTCGCAAACACACCAGCTTATCTCCTGCTTGCGGATAATCTGCTGTAAATCCTTTTAACACACGCAAACGCTGATTATAAAGGTAGCGCGTACGATTAACCCCCACCAATACCTGATCAGCATCCAAAACCAATTGTTGATTGACCTCTTTACGTGTAACAACACGGGCTTCACCATAGTCACCATAAGCAATATCGCGTCCTTCACGCACGTCCATAGCAAGACGTATAATCGGATTATCTCGCGCTTGCCGATGAATTTCTGAAAGAAGAAAATCTGGTTCTCCACTGGAAAAAAATCCTCCACCTGATATAGGAGGCAATTGGCCTGGATCACCAAGAACAAGAATTGGCGTCCGAAAACTCATTAAATCACGCGCCAATTTTTCATCGACCATCGAACACTCATCAACAATAATGAGTTTAGCTTGTGCAGCAGCACTTCTTCGATTTAATGTAAATGTTGGAGCGATAGACTTTTTTCCTGTTATTTCATCGGAAACTTCCTCTTCACCACGTGGACAATAAATCAGCGAATGAATCGTACAAGCATTGCTTGCACCTTTAGAACGTAAAACCTGCGCCGCCTTCCCTGTAAAAGCAGCAAACTGAACAGAACCATCAACTGTTTCTGCAAAATAGCGCGCAAGCGTCGTCTTACCCGTCCCCGCATAGCCAAAAAGGCGAAAAAGAGGAGAACGCCCTTCCTTCAACCACGCGGCAACAGCCTTCAATGCATTATCCTGTTCCCGTGAAAACTGCATAGCTTACCAACATAAGTTTTGCATAAAAAGAGCAGTATTTTGAAAAAAAACGACTATCAAGAAAAAATTTTTTATTAAGAATTGCTGATACACGCCCATCTAACAACTTTCGTAGCACAATTATCAATTATTTACCCATTGCTTTTTCAAGCTATTGTAACAATCTAAATTTTATCTATACATCGATCTTCTTGGTAACACTTTATGCGTATCAAATAAAATATCATTTTTTACAACAGTAACACCAACAATGGAAGATGCATATCTTAAATTTAAAATAACACCTCTATACGCTTTTTCTAACCAAAATTTAGAATGAGAAAAAGAGCATTGCAATTGCAAAACCCTCACTAGAAAAAATGTCCTTAACAGGATAAGAATAATGTAATTTTTGAACGCTATTTTACACAATCAATCAGCTTTCTTGCACATAAAAAATAAAGTACATCCACTATTACGAAATAATAATAAATATATCAAAAACCTTTTGGCAAAAATAGAAATAGCTCTCAACAAAACGACTTAATCCTATGATGATACACCTATAAGGTTCCTATTTCCCTCTTATCATGATTTTAATAAATTTACTCTTCATGCTACAAATATGTTATATCTCAACGAATAAAGAGAGACATCACGCTTTATCTCGCACAAATATGGAACTTTTTCTGTTTCAACAATAAAATATGGTTCGTAAGTATGGCCTTCTTGGTAGTCTATTATAAGAAAACTGGGACATGGTTTCATGTCCAGCGTAGCACTTCAGGTTCGTCCTCTAGAATATGAGAAAAGCGCAATTCTCCATCGACTGAGTCAAACTTTTTCTTTTTGTCGCAATGTTTTAAAGTTTATAAAAACTAACTGATTAATACTATTCTTATTGCTAGAAATAACAAGACCTCTTTTTATCTATATAGATAATTGATTTTATATATCTTTTTTAAAGTACGGGACGCGTAAATAAAAGTTAGGGAATAGGATTTTCTAACATTTGTCTACAACAGTAGCATTTTCTTTTCTTTGCGCTTCGCTAATCATCTCTAATAATGTTTTGAATGCTTCTAAATCCTCTTGT
>NZ_JBHINS010000064.1:0-22278 GCF_042195095.1 Bartonella sp. CL435QHHD | reverse complement strand
ATAATCTTTTTGTGTTTTCAAATTTCTTCGTTTTTCAGAAGCAATTCCAAGTTCAGGCATATGCATATATTCAATATCAATATTGCTCACAGCTTTCTCTAATTGTCTTTTCGAAAATCCGTGTTTTCTACTTATTGGATTTTTACGAACATCACATAAAGTTTTGATATTGTTTTCTATGAGACAACTAAGATAATCCTCAAGGGACTTACCTTCATAGCCAATGGTAAAAAAACAAAATTCCTCATCTTTAGCAGGCTGTATGATAATATGTTTGGTGTTACACACGTTTAATTTCCTTAGTAAATGGGTGGGGGTGCTGGGAGGAGAGCACCCCCATAGGTTTTTTAAGCAGCTTTTGTCAAAATCTTTTGCATCTCTTGTTCTATTTCCCCTAAAAAGATTTCGACCGCTTTATTAATCTCTTCAATGTGTTTCTCATCGCGGTTGACGCGTTTGATTTTCATTCTCAAACCAGTAGATTTGCCTACAAAGTTTGGATTATAGCTCATGAAATCACACCATTTGCGTCCTGTACAAGCCATTTGGAATTGCATCTGTGCGTGATATTCTGGTTTGATTTCGTCATAAATAAAGAAGCGCAAATGCGTGGTTGATTGTGGACATTTGACTTCGATTAAACCGTCCTCTCCAATCAACCCATCAGGACTAGCCCCCGCCATTTCCATTTTTGGGTGTGGGATAAACCCGCATCTTGTGACATTGGTGTCATAAATGAATTCATATTCTCTCAAGGCATTCTCTTCATGTTCAATGCCCCATTGCATAGCAGGTGTTGTATAAGATTGGCTTATTTCCCCTATTAAGCGTTCTGTCATGAGTTTCGTTTTGTAATCTTCATATTTGCTTGTAGGCAAACCTTTAGCTGTCTTACTGAGTACGTTGTAAACATTAGATGCGGTGACTTTTCCTAAGCGCGCTTGAAACCATTCTGCTGTTCTTTGTTCCATCTCACACCGCCGTTTGTTGCTCTTGTGGTGGTAAGGATTGTTGTGCTTTATTCATTTGTGAACGTTGCTTTTTTTTCAAAGAAAACAAAGCGATTTGTGCGTGTTTATAAGACATATCTGTTAGATTTTTTGCTCCTACGAAAGAGATAAGCTTACTTTCTTCAGATTGTATTTTTTTAATTAATTCTTTGATTTCATTCATTTGTTCAGGAGATATACCTGCAAGAAGCGTGTTGCCATCTGTATCGTCTTCTTTTCTTGCAACATTAAGAAGCATGCCTAAGAGATATCTACGTGCGTAGGTGAGAGTAGAACCACCCGCTTGTATGTTATTTTTGCTCCCTGTAGCATCAAAAGGAAATGTTCCTTCTGTTGATATTTCATTGCCCGATATATGCTTTAAAGTCATTTCTACAGTTATGTCATTTGAACTCTGGTCTTTGATACGAGAAAACAAGGCAAAGTGATGTGTTGCAAGAGGTCCTTTGATAGCATCAATATATTTATCAAGCGTGGTACAGAGGCTTTTAGTATGTGTATTAATGGCGTTTTGTTCGATATTTTTGTATTCCATTTGCATAGCCGAAAGATCACGGACAAAGTTTTGGCGCTCTTGTCGTTTTATCTCTTGTTCTCGCAATTCAAGAAGACGCTTGAGACGATCCATATCGACATCATTTTCTAAAGCTCTTTCTAAAAGAAGCTCCATAGCTGTAGGTTTGATTTCACAATCGTTCGTTGTTTCCACTAATTCCGTTTGTGTGGTACTTAGTTCACTCATCTTGATTTCCTCCTATTTGAGCGAAATTCTCCTGTGGCGTGAATCACGCATGTTTTAAAAAGTTGTTTGTGTGGTTAGAAACGGCTTATAGAGACACTATAAGATTAGTAGTCGGTATTTTTTCATCTGGTTTGTTCTCTAGTTGAGGTGAGGTCAATATTATCAACATACCCATAAGCACCTGCATCATTGGCAATGTATATAGCATCGCAGTTACCAAAAACACGTACATCGCCGTAAACTTCTATATATCCATAAAAATGTATACTCTCGTAAACTTCTGCATTACCAAAAACTTGAACATTATCAGAAATTTGTGCATCATCATAAACACGGGCACCTTCATAAACCCATGCATTATCACCAACCCAGCAATCCCCTTCGTGACTTAAATTGCCCTCATGCTCTATAACCCCCCCTAAATCGCCTTTCTCGACGTTTCCAAAGTCTCGTAAGGCGCGAATGCGGTGGAGAGTTCTGCCATTAACTTCGATTGTTGCGTCTGTCAGTTCGTATTTCTTTTTTATCATAATAACCTCCTCTTAATGCATGCTTTGTCTTTTAAGCTCTTGAGACAGCACACCAATTCCTTTTGCTGTGACTTTTGCGCAAGGAATGACTTTTTCTATTCCATTTGCGGTTTTAAGTGTAATGGTTGGGCAATCCATAAGTTTCTTTTGGATTTTGTCTTGATAAGGAAGCAAATTTTCACCTGCTGCACGTCTATAAATCCACCCTTTTTGCTGTAAGAAGAGAATGAACTGTTTTGGTTGCATCTCGAGTATTTTAGCGGCTTCTGTAAGACCGAAGAGTCCATCATGGCGCTGTAAGCTTTCAAGAGCAGCTGCTTTTGGTTTAAGGATACTCACTTCACTTTTTAAGGTCTCTAATTGTGTGACGCTTTCTAAAAGAAGTTTCTTAACAAAGAGAGGATCTTCTAAAGCGTTTGCAAGGTCTAAAGGTTTCTTTGCACGCCGTTCACATTCAATAAAATATTGACGGGCTTGTTTACCTTTTTCATTACGCTCTACCATGGCGAGCTCTTTTGCCATGTCTAATGTGAGGTGATAGTCTATAGCTGTAACAGCTCTAGATTTTGCGCTCCCCAATTTTGGGGACCGCAAATCTTGTGTTTTTACAAAGTCTTGTCCTTCTATAAAATTGTATCTGGTAATACGGTCCTTAATCCAATTGGAAAAGTCACGTTTTGCCTCTAAGAATGCATGCAGATCACGTGCATTTACTGTCTGAATAGTTTCCTTATCAATGGTTTTTTCTTTAATCTCTATGAGAGTATTTATGATGAACTCCTTTCAAAAAGTTCATATTTTTCAGATGTTATAATAAGGCTTTTCATCATCACCCCCTTAATTAATGAAAACACAAGTTTTGGTATAATATTCTGCCATAGTTTCTATGGCGCTCTGCTTTAGCGATTTTACTTGCTGCGTGAATTTTGAAGTAATGATTATCGGTTTTATCTGTTTCTATTTCAGATTTTGGACAAATCTTCTGTCTGTTCCATTCTTGTTTTGTAAAAACCAAATCCACGCCTTCTTTTAGATCAAGCTTTTCAACACAATCATTAAACCAAGTGGAAAAATCTTGTTTCAAGTGTAAGTGCCTATGCATTACATGGGCATTGACCATTTGGACATAATCGATTTTGTCTTCTACCTCGTTTTCAGGTATGAGATATCCTTCACTATCTTTATTAGTGTCATGTGTGTTCATGAGTTTACTCTAATTAATTATTGATGGATTAAAGGGGGCGCTTTTAAATGCGCCCTTCAGAATTTAAAGCACATCACAAGGACGCAAACGGTGTTGTTGTTCGTAAGTACCGTAAATCTCATCATTATATTTTTCGTCTGCGATCTCGTCTAAAAGTCTATTGTAAACATCACTTTCACGTATAAAGTAATGAACCTCACTATCTTCATCGAGACGTTCAATATTTTCTTTTACATATGCCTCTGCGATCTCTTCAGAAATATCTTCACAGTTCTTTTCAGAAGGATTGATGCGAAAGATTTGGATTGCATCATCTGCCTCATCAACAATGCTTAGAATTTGGCTTTTATCCAGTGGTCCCGATCGACCAATGTTTTGATCATCACCATAGACAACTAATAAAATTTCATCAGAATTTATAAGAATTGGCTTATCCATAATTTCTCCTCCCTAACGCCTCTTGGCGATTGTTTGTGCGTGGTTTATGGATATATTAGTACACTATGCACGAAATACAGTCAAGTACATAATGTACTATTTTTTTAAAAAATAAAAAAATGACGAATCACGGCATAATTTAGAGAATCAAAAGTTTGCTGTTTACTGATAAAAATCAATCAAACTTGCTTCAATCTGTTGATGGCAATCTAATTGATAACGTGAACAGAGAATCGTATTATGTTTACATATCAAGAATAGTGCGCCGTACACGACCTATTATAGAGATAGCGCCTTCAAGTTTTGGAGCCTTTATTGTTTTGTCGTATGAAGCAGGCTGAAAAGGAGGATCATCATTAGGTCTATATCGTTTATATGTCGCTTGTCCAGATTCATCTGCAATTACATAGCAGGCATTAGGTACAAGTTTTTTGTCTCGCATATTTACAAATATTATAGAATCTGGAGGGCTAATTTTATTCATAGATGCGCCATCTACACGTAAAGCAATCCATTCACCGGCAGGAAGATTAACAGCCTCTGTCATAGGATAATCTGAAAAATCCATTATCCCATCTTGCTCACTTAGTTCTCCAGCGCTAATCCATGAAACGAGGGGAATACTTATATTGAGGTTAGGATTTTCTTGAGGAGACTCGCCATACAAAATCCACCCCGGATCTACATTAAATACTTGTCCATAGAGTTCGGCTATTTGGCGCGAAATACCACGATTTCCATTTTCGTGACTAATTAGGGTATTTTGATTAAGAGCTGGTATAGCGCGCGCAGCTTCGCTTGGTGTCGCATATCCAGCATTCTTACGCGCTATTTTAAGTCTATCTTTTGGCAAATAAGTCATTTGTACATTATCCACTATTTTTTTAATTCATTGTGTACGATTTTATCTTGATTTAAAATTGTACGTAATGTACTGCATGTGTCATGGTTAATGATTTTTATGTCAAAAGTTTGATTGAGTCTTTGGGATCTATACGCCAATTTGCAAAGGAAATTGGTTGTAGCTATGAGGCTGCGCGTAAAATGCGTGATCGCAATAGTATTTCTCCAAAATACTGGAATATAATTATTCAGTTGTCTAAAGTCAAAGGTCTATCTTGGGTTACGCTAGATTGGTTCCTACATAACTATGGGAGTAAATCCCATAGAGTTATTCGTCCAATGACAAAACGAAGAAAAGATACGCTTCATCTGGTGGAGAAAGTTAGTACACCAAATACATCACAAACAGTAATATCTTCTCAGAGTGCCGCCTCTACAGATAATAATGAACAGCAACAGCAGCATACACACTCTTAAAGAAGAAAGATTAGAGATGATAGATGTCCCACAGATCACTATAAGCAAAGTCCAGTTGATTGACCTTGTTAATAAGATTGGACAGAAAAACATATATTATGGTGTCGTTTCGACTCAAGATGCATATTTTGAAATAAGCACAGACCCCTCATCAACAGGTTGTCTTGTCTATATGCTGCATAGTATCTTTGCGCGTGATGATAGAAAATATTTTCCGTTATTGCCGTACGATGATTTTAATCAATGGTTTTTATCTGTGTTTACGCAAGCTTTTACAACTTGGTTTGATAATTATTTTTCTCAAGAGTTGTCTTCTTTTTATCGCTTAAATGAGCTGATCTTGTTTATAGCCTTAGTCAAAAATAGGCTTGATTTCTTAAGGGATAAACTCATCGAAAAAAGAAAAGAAGAAATCGAATTAATAAATGATGTGTGCAGTGTGTGTCTGAATTGAGTTAATCCAATTTTTTAAAACTTATAACTACGCGCTCTGTCATAGCGCACATATAAATACGTAGAGCCTTAAGGGGGGATTATGATCACTAACGCACAAACCATTTTATGTCTTGATCTAGGGACCAAGACAGGCTGGGCGATACGTGGTGCGGATGGTTTTATCACAAGCGATACAGAAGATTTTCAACCACGCCGTTTTGAAGGCGGTAGTATGCGTTATTTACGCTTTAAACTGTGGCTTACTGAACTAAAGAGGTCTGTTGATGAAATTGACGCAGTGTATTTTGAAGAGGTGCGCCGGCATGTGGATACAGACGCTTCTCATATTTACGGAGGCTTTCTAGCAACCTTAACAGCGTGGTGTGAACATCATCAGATACCATATGAAGGCATTCCTGTTGGCACAATTAAGAAGGCAACAACAGGAAAAGGCAATGCCTCAAAAGAAGAAATGATTAAGGCAGTATGTGCAAAAGGACATACGCCTAAAGACGACAACGAAGCAGATGCTTTAGCAATTTTATATTTAATGAAAGAAGGGAGGACACATGTCCAGTAAATTACCGTGGACGAGGCTGTTTGCAGATAGGTGGATTCTTGATCTTGCTTGTTTATCTCCCATTGAATGCAATGTTTATATAAAGTTGCGTTTGCAAATGCTTTATACTGGAGAACCGCTTTTAAATAACACGAAGGTCTGGGCTAATTACACTGGCTGTTCAGTAAAAATGTTTATTAAAGCGTTAGAAGTTTTAATAAGCATAGGTCATATCGAAAGTTTAGACGATGGATGTTTATGGAGTTTAAAAGTTGAAGAAGAACTCAATAACTCTAATGAAAGCTTAGATAAGGTATCGAAGACATCTCGGTCAAAGAAGTTCTCAGAGAGAGCAAAGAAAGCAGCGCAGGCAAGATGGGATAAACATACAAATGATGCTTGTGATGATGCTAAAGCCATGCTTAATGATGCTAAATCTGTTAAGTATGATGCTAAGAGTATGCTTAAGGATGCTAAGCATGATGCTTACGACATGCTTAATGATGCCTATATATATAACATAAACAATAACATTAACAGTTATAATAAAAAAACTAAAACTATCGTTTTAGCAAAAAAAGAAATTGGTTCTGAAGATTTAGAAACAATCGATTTGGTTGACGAGCCAACAGAGGTTGCTGCTGTTGAGAGCACATCAGAGCAAATCACAACGGGTGTAGAAAACCAACCTCCCTTTCACGAGCAAGAGAACGTTTCCCAAAAAGCAAAACGAGCGCAAGCTAATCGCGGCTGTCGATTGCCTACGGATTTTGAACCCGATTACGATTTTGCCATTGCAAAGGGCTTGCCTCCAGAGCGCGTGAAAGTCGAAATCGCAAAGTTTAGAGATTATTGGCGTTCAAAAGCCGGAGCAAATGCAACCAAAACCGATTGGCAAGCAACATGGCGTAACTGGGTGCGAAAGGCTATCGAGGATTTAGAAAAAACGAAAAACACGAATAACAATGGTGGAAACAATGGAAACTTTTCAAAAGATCAAAGAACTCGTGGTGGTACCGGAGAGACAATCCGTAATCTTATCGGTGCAACACAGCTTAGTGACACCTCTACAAGATACCGTGCAACAGATAGAGCAATGTGTAACTCTGGAGTTTCCATGGACCTTGAGAAATGGCATTCAATTGACAGCAACCCTAGAGAAACAAGCTTTAGAAGCTTATCAGACTGTTCAAAACTTACTTACCGTGAAAGCGTCTGTTGAAGACATAGCAGAGGCTCTTGATGTGCTTGAAGGTGGTTTGACAATGCAAAAAGTTTCAAATGTAGAAGCGCGTGCAAAGGCTTATATCGCAGCTCTTAACGGCATTTCACTCTGGTCTTTGTTGCAAGCTGTTAAAAATCTTATACGTGGAGAAGCTAAAGGCATGTCAACAACCTTTGTCCCCTCTTGTGCTGATCTTGCGCAGTATTGTCGTGATTTAGAAAGCAGGCTTTATGGTGTTGCTGAGAGAGTTTTTACAGCAGTTGAAAATACGCGTAACCTAGCCTTAGGAGGCAAGCGCATTTCATTCATGAGAATAGGCAAGCCTAGTGAAGAGTGTCATGACAGTAGCAATTCTAAAGCGGCTTAAAACAGCAAACTAGTGAAAAGTGCTGATCATTTTACGATTAGGTATGTGTTTAAATCGACAAAAAAGCACCTTACAAAGCGATTTAAAGATTTTATGATAGAATCAACATCTGCAATATAAAACGCTCTGTACGGTCAAATTTTAGGTAAATAGACCAATTGGTAAAATTATGGACTAAAAACATGAGAATATTAAAAGACCTGTTCTTAAAAAAGCGTAAACAACCCATGCAAAAAGAGTTTGTTGCAACAGCTGTTGGTTATGTTCCTTGGGGGGACGGAGCAGAGGAGTATTTTTACAACCTCTACGAATATGAAGATGGCACAAGAGAGTGTGAAAAGTTTGATGGCGGACAGTATTATACCACACCAGAAAATGCGGATTTTAGTACCAAAGCGCAAGTAAAAGCATGGGTTTACGGTGGGAATATTCCGAAAAGCGTTCTCAATTACGAACCTCTTATAGATGAGATCAATAAAGAGATCAAAAAATTATCGAAAACCGCAGGAAATAAATATGTTTACAGATAAGCAGCTAAGAGCCTTGTTTGGCATTATAACTTTTATATTTTTATGTTTTTTAGGAATTAAAAAAAATCCCTACTTTATTCAAAGTATTTTGATATTTGCATCTGTTTCTTTGGTAATAGTCACAGCGGTTTTTGCAATTTTATGCAATTCTCATATTCCTTTTGAGTTGCAGAACAATCCAAAATATAAAGATGATGATACAACGGGTTGGGTGAAACTAACACGTGATTTACAACAGTATATGCACCGACTTTTAAAACTAATAAGTGTAGCGCTTGTCGTTTTAATTTTCCCAAATAGTTATAAAGAAACTGTTTCTTTACCTTTCATTTCTAAGTACGTGGAGTACAAGCTTTCTTTTCCATTGGATACTGTACTTTGGTACTCAGATATTGCTCTTTGGTATTCCTTTTTAGTCTGTGTATTTTTCCTTATGTTACGTACACGCAGTTTAATAAACATATCTATTTACACACTACAGTGCTCAGTTAAAAAGCTATAGTAAAATTTCCGATTTTATAAAACTGTTTAGATTAAATGGCGTTGTCTCTTCTCAACGTTCATAGATGAAATCAACAAAAACATCAAAACATCATTGAAAAAGGCGCGTAACAATGACTCATGTTTGCTCACCATTGAGATATCCAGGCGGTAAGGCTGCACTGTATGGAAAAGTCAAAGAAATATTTGAGAAAAATGCATTAAATGGCTGTTCCTATAGAGAGCCATTTGCTGGCGGGTGCGGACTTGCTTTAAAGCTTCTTTTTAATGGTGATGTTAAAGATATTCACATTAACGATATTGATCTATTCATTTGGAGCTTTTGGTATTGCGTTTTGCACAAGACAAAAGAATTAATAGAAAAAATCAATATAACGACCATTAACTTAGAAGAATGGTACATACAAAAGAAATTTCTCCTGCAAGTGCAGATGTGCTTAGCGCAGGATTCGCAGCACTCTTTTTGAATCGCACAAATAGATCTGGAATTATTAAAAATGCTGGACCAATTGGAGAAAAAGGACAAAGCGGTACCTATAAAATAGATTGCCGATTTAACAAAGAGAATATAATTGAACGCATTCTTCGCATAAGTGAACAAAAAGATAGAATACATTTAACTCGTTTAAATGCACGGGAATTTTTGCTGCGTTATGGAACTGATGAAAACACCTTTTTTTTATATGGACCCTCCTTATTTTAAAAAAGGAAAAGGTCTTTATACTTGGTTTTACAAAGCTAATGATCACCACAATTTAGAGAATGTCATCTCCCAACATGTGACGGCACCTTGGCTAATTACTTATGACAACGTTGAAGAAATTAAATTTTTGTATAGGCAATATCTCTCAATAGAATTTAGCTTACAATATTCTCTACAAGAGAAAAGGAAAGCTACTGAACTGATGATTTTTTCACCAAAAATCAAAATGCCTCAATTCTTAGAAAAAAACACAATATCACGTCTTAAAGCAGCTTGATTGCATGAATAGGAGCTTTAATCACATGCTTACACCATTTGGCAAAACTTTACGCAAAATTCGCCTTGATCGCTTTGAAAGGCTCTTAGATATGGCTGATAAACTAGGCATCTCTGTAGCATTTTTATCTTCTGTTGAGATTGGCAAAAAATCTGTTCCAGTAGGAATGGAAGAAAAGATCATAAAGCTGTACGCTTTAGATCAAAACATGGCTTCTCTTTTAAGAAAAGAGGCTGACATTTGCCGAAAGAATTTTATAATGAATTCTTCTGATCCACTTAACCGTGAAATTATTAGCACGTTTGTTAGAAATTTTAAGTGTCTTTCACAACAAGATCTAACAGTGTTCAAGGAATTCATGGTGAGAACGGAAAAGAAACGCTGCTTGCAAAATAAAATACCTTGATCTCCTTATTTTATACACCGTAAACATAATTTTATATGTTAAAAAACAATAATATACTTTTGAAATAATTGAAAAAATAAGCAAATTATGCTAAGATTTTGTATATATAAATTGCTAATCTAATGGGGCTACAAATATGCTAAATAAAGTGACTTTAATCGGGCGCCTTGGTGCTAATCCCGAAAGCAAAACAATGAATTCTGGAGCAGAAGTGGTTAATTTTCGTATGGTAACTTCTGAAAGCTATACAGATAAAAATACACATCAAAAAGTAGAGAAGACTGAATGGCATTCTGTTATGATTTTTAATCCACATTTGGCAAAAATTGCACTTCAATATCTAAACAAAGGTTCAAAGGTTTACGTAGAAGGCAAATTACAGACACGCAAATGGCAAGATAAAAATGGGCATGACCGTTACACAACAGAGATTATTTTACCGCAATTCAAAGGCGAATTGTATTTGCTTGATGCAAAGAAAGATCAATCAGCATCCCCTACCCCTTCACCCATTACTTCTCAACATTATGCCATCGCTTCAGGTGCTGCTGATCATAGCACATCTCTTAATAATGCTATCCCATTCTGATTGAAAAAAAATATGACAAAAAGAAAAAAACGTGCAAAACGTGGTCGTCCACGGATTAAAGGATGTATCAGAGAACCAAACGGACGCATCTCACGAGCAAAAACACCGCATGAACCCATGGATAAATTGGCAATTGAAATGCGTGCCAAACGCTTTGGCTTGACCATAGAAGAGGCTAAAAGTCCGCTTTCCGGTACCTATATCGGGCGGCTTTATTTGCAAGGCGAAATCAATCAAGACCAATA
Organism: Bartonella sp. CL435QHHD; assembly: GCF_042195095.1. Lineage (NCBI taxonomy): Bacteria > Pseudomonadati > Pseudomonadota > Alphaproteobacteria > Hyphomicrobiales > Bartonellaceae > Bartonella > Bartonella sp. CL435QHHD. The sequence goes on along the minus strand of NZ_JBHINS010000064.1, from coordinate 11,197 downwards.
TGATGATGCGCAAAAATATCTTGAAGTGAAAAACAATTACCTATGTGCAAAAGGATTGCCTAATGCAATTTATGATAACTTTACTCCTTCATCAAATGAGGAGGCACAAAAACGGTGGATTGAAAGAGCAACTCATTGTTATGAAGAGACGAAAGAGGTTATCAAAGAAACACAACACCTCTATAGACAGTATAATCTTTATGCTGCATTACAATATCTTGTTATAGAAGATCAATCGCTAACACATCTTGTTAATTCTTTGCGTATTGTTCTTAATGCGCTTCATAAGCATTTTAGCCGTTAAAAAAGAATTGACATCAGATGAAAAATCATTAAAATGTGTAAATATTTACACATTTTAAGTTTAGGTAATGGAACAAGATAGCCGAAAAATCATTGCAAAATTAAAGCGTGATGGCTTTGAACTTATCAAAGTAAAAGGTTCTCATCATAAATTTAAAAAAGATGATAAGGTTGTTATCGTTCCACATCCTAAAAAAATCTTCCGATTGGTACAGCACGTTCTATCGCACAACAAGCAGGCTGGTTAAAAGAAGGAGAAGAAGAATGAAAAGATTTTTTGCTCTTGTTCATAAAGATGAAGACTCTGCTTTTGGTGTTCAGTTTCCTGATTTTGAGGAACTTTTTTCTGCTGCTGATGAGGAAGAAAATTTAATCGCAAATGCAACAGAAGCACTCCAACTTTATTGTGAAGATATAGATAGAGTGCCTATTCCTTCAAAATTTGAAGACGTCATACAACGGGAATCTGTCAAAACAGCTTTGTCAGAAGGAGCTTTTTTAATACAAGTCCCCTTTATTGAAAATGATGCAGAAGTGGTACGCACAAATATATCAATTGAACGAGGGCTTTTACGTGCAATTGATAATTGTGCACAAGAGAGAGGTTTAACAAGATCTGCTTTTTTGGCAACAGCAGCCCGTCACGAGCTTAATATTTAGCTCATCAATCTGGAAAAATTTCTCACTCTCGATTTTTTTTGCAAAAGCGTGTAATTGCATATGATCCGAAAACTATTAATGAAAATCAAAAGGCGGCAGGCAAACAAAACGCTATAGTTAAGAGGGATATAACTATCATTGATATTATATACATGGCATCTAATATTTCTGGACCTGTCATTGTCTTTCCCTCCTATAATAATTTCACAATAATTTATAAAATCTAAAATGTTTTAGAAAAATCTATATATTCTATTTTAAAATAAAAAATATAGATTTTTTTGTTGACATGGTGTAAAAAATAGTATTGAATGACAGCACGGCACTAGTTGAATTGCGTCTAAAATTCAAAAATATCCCTTAAAAATTCAGTAAAATGTGAACTTGAAATGTAGCTAGAAAGCCCTGTTTTCTTGCTAGTTCTGGCTAATCTATTTTTCAAATAACAAAAATTAATATTTGACTAATGATGTCATTAATTATGACTCAAAAGGAGCACTGATGAAAGCTGTCATCACTAAGCCAATGTGTGTTATTGGAGACAATAAAAGCACTGTTCGATTTGAACCATCAACACCCAATAATCCATTTGTTGAAGTTTCCAATCAAGTCTACGCACGTCTCAAGCGCGCTAATGCTATAAAACCTTTTGTTGGAGTCAAGACAACAGCAAAACCTGACAAGGCGGTTGAACAAATTAAGAAAATAGAACAAGAAGCTGTACAAACATCATCTGAACCAGTGACAGAGGAAACCTCACTCGAAAAACCAAAGGAATCTAAAACTTCCAAGTCATCAACACCTACCCCTAAAAAGGCTTAGACGTTGAAATTAATCATCCACCAAAAATGGTATCTTCAACAGGCAAAAGATACCTTCACCAGTCTTCAAGCACCACGCCTTAACTGGGCTCTGCGTAATGCTCTAAACACCGCAGCAAAACAAGTTGAACGCTTTACTGAAAAGCAAGTTGCGACATCTCATCTGCCCAATCAAAGCGTGTCAAAAAAGGGGGGGTATATTAAAGAAAAAGCGACAGCAAGGTTTCTCGAGACAGATATCATTGGTTCTGGAACACCGATACCTCTTAAATTTTTTCAAGCAAGAGAAACAAAATACAGCGTAACATACAAAATGTTTGGAAAGAAAGAAATCTTACCCCATGCTTTTATCAAAGGTGGGAATTTTCCAAAGCGTGTTGAATTGAAAATGGGAGGGAATGTGTTTCAAAGAGATGACGGAGATCAATTCCCCATTGCAAAACAAGAAGGACCTTCAATTGCTAAAGTGATGTCCAAACCAGAAATTGCAAGTGCTATTGTAAACGAAGCCAATGAAAGACTAATCAAAAACATACAGTACCAACTTGCTCGTCAAGAATATGCCGCCAATAAGAAAGCTAAATAATGTTCTTAAGCTATGTCAACACATTACTCACTTTAATTGTAATTTTTAAAGCAGATTATCACTTTCGTTTTGGTTTTTTTCAGAAAAAATACAATAAAATCAATGTAAAATCTACTTCCCAGCGGGTTGGATCTGTTGCGGGGCAGGCGAGCGCGAACTATCGCTAGCGACAGAATTTTCAATTTGACTGTACATTGTACACTTAACACATTGATAAATAACGAATTTAGTGTGTACAGTATGATATGTAAAATGTCTCCTTATCGCATTGAAGCCCGTTTTTCAGTTCGTGACGTAAAGCTTTCTTTATCCTGATACGCCGAAAACCCCATTCCTCAAGATGGGAAAAATATCAAGGCAAAGAGCAACTATGGATAAGAAGTATCGTGAGGGGATATCGGTTCGTGCGTTTACGAAGAGATGGGTGTTTCACATAATGCGGTGGTTTCTCGGATAAAGACAGGTAAATTTGATACGGCTCTTTTTGAAGATGGTTCTGTCAATGAAGCCCTTGCCACAGCCATCTGGAATGAGAATCCAACAAAGCGCCCTGCTTCACTTTTAGCGCCTGATGGACAACCGCGGACAAAGATCAAACAAGCTTCCACAGATGGAGCCAATGAATACAAGATAAAACTGGAGCGAATGCAAGTTGCGTTTGAAAGCGAAAAAATTGCCCTTGAACGACTACGCGAAACCACTGTTGATCGAGAAGAAATGAAAAGGCAGCTCGTGAGTTTGGAAGAGCGCACCGTAATGTCATATGTTGAATTTTCCTCATCGTTTTGGTGCAAGCATTGCTGCACAAGTTGGATGTGATACAGCCAGCCTTATTGGTGCTATTGATTACACTATGAGAACAGCTTTGCTTGAAGCGGTTAATATTCCAGTGCCTTGTCATGATCCACATTCTCCAGAGTTAGAGAACTTGCAAGAAACGAATAATGGATGACAATGCAGTCGAAGAATTTTTCGCCAATGCCAATGACGCATGACAACCAGACCCACCGTACAAGGTTTCGCAATGGGCGGGAATAGATACCTTAGCACCGTAGCAAGTGCTGAGCCTGGGCTTTGGAGAACAAAGCGTACCCCTTATTTGCGCGAAATCATGGATAACCTTTCCTCTTACGTGCCAATTGAAATAACAATTGTCATGAAAGGGACGCAGATCGGCATGTCAGAAGCAGAATTGAACTTTTGCGGTTATGCCATTCATTATAGTCCGGGACCTGCCCTTTATGTGACGCCAACGGTTGAGACAGCGAAGAAATTGTCCAAAACCCGTCTTGACCAAATGATTATGGCAAGCCCTGCTTTAAGCGAACGCATTGCCAAAAGTGATACGGTGAAATCAGAAGAAATCCAGAACCGTCGTGAATTTGGTATAGAAGATCAGTTAGAGACAGCAATGAAATATATTGCCAGAAAACAAAAGAAACTGATTTCTGGAATCGAATTGACATGGGAAAATATGCAGCTTGGCGCTGTTCAAGGTGTTGTCCTTGATGCTGACGGCTCGGTGATTGTCGATTGGTACAAAGAATGGGAAATCACACCACCAAAGCCCATTGACTTTAAACTAAATACAGAGACAACCAATGTTGCTGACCATGTTGATCAAGTCATTATGAGGATGATTGAGGCTTCAAAAGGAGCGTTTTCTGATCGTTCACGCATTATTGGGCTTTGTGGAAATGAATTCTTTTCCAAATTGAAAAACCATAAAACAATTCGTGAGACCTATTTAAACACAGCCTTAGCACAGACACTCAATAGCGCCGGAGGTGTTGCAACACCAAGTTCGATTGGCTCTGGGAGCTTTGGTAGTTTTGACTTTGCGGGTGTGACTTTCATTAATTACCGGAGTATTCACAACTATAATGTGAGTGCGAAGGCTGGAACAAAGCGCGCCATAGGCATTAAGCCTGATGAATGTCAATTCTTTCCTGTTGATGCGCCTGGTGTCTTCCAAAAAACCTTTGCTCCTGGTGAAAGCTTGGATTTTGCCAACACGGTTGGAAGACCTCTCTACACGATGCTTATCGTCGACCACGACCGTAATGCATGGGTAAAACGGAGGTCTATAGCTATCCGCTTTACATCTGTACACGCCCTGAAATGCTGTTTAAAGCAGTTATTGGAGCGAAATAACATGCGATGGCACGGGCTGCTAAACCAAATGGTTAAAGATGTAAGCAACACTTTTGGGCAGCCCATCATCTACACGCGAAAGGACAACCAGCAATCTTTTCGGATTACAGCGATTTACGGCATTAAGCATTCAGAATCGGACGCCGGTGGCAGAATCTCTACCACAATTGCAAGAAAGGAACTTGATCTTTGTATCAATGATATCGGGGGAATACCACCAAAACCGGAAGATAGTGTTATTGTGATGGTTCCTGAAAACAGCAAATCTTCCTCTTCTCAAGAGCACTTCACTGTCACAGATGCTCAAGCTTCAGAATCCGGTATGTATAAGCTTATCTTGCGAGAGAAAAAACAATGAGGAACCTTTGTCTTGTGTGTTTCAAAATCAATAAGGCTGCCCAAGAACCCGGATTACTGCTGCAAACCTTGGATTTGGAATAGCACTAAATCGGTAATTCCATGGTGCGCCGGTACGGTGACTGATGTGACATCCTTGGTATGTTATAGTTACTGATGCAATTCTTGCCCAAGTAGTCCTTTCATTATCTTCAGGGCTTTCAAATACAATAGCTTGATTTGTTACTAAAAGACGTCCTAAAATTGGATTCTTTTCGCCAATATCAAAGGTAACGCGTTCTTGAACTCCCAACAGTTTTTCATTTTGTACTAAACGATAATCATATTCACTTGCGTCAAGTTCTTGAAACATTTCACATGCTTCCTTAAAATTAGAGGGAGGAATATCTGATTGCCACAGAGCAACTTCTTGCTCAAAGCTTTTTTCCTTTTTTGTCTCACGATAGGCAATAATAACAAAAATTAAAACAATAAAAATGGGTACTAATAACCACGGCGTAATAGTTACTGTTACCACAATGCCTCCAATCAGTAGAGCACAAAGGAGAACGATCTGTACCCTCTTTTCTAACCGTTTTTTTTCAAGTTCCGGCGACATTTTATTAACAACTGATAAATCAGAAGAAAGATGGATATGGGGGGGAGGCATTAAAACCTGCTCTGAAACTTTTTCTTTAAAACGTTTGTTGCGTTTATCTTGCCAATGAACAAAAATAGACAATGCAATAAATGCAAAGAAAATTAACCTGAACCATCCCCAAAAACCTAGACCATCATTTTCGTCTGACTTTTTATCTTGAACATGGATACTTTGCTTATCAGTATTCTTAGGTAGTGCCTTTGTCACGCTTTCATTTTGAGTAGCAACATCTATTAATAAAGTCGAGGAGGAGGAAAAAATTTCATTATTGTACGCAACTTGATCTGGTTTGATTTTGTGAAAAAAAACGCACCTAATATTGCAGAGCCGAGAAATAATAAGACTCCAATACCAAGGGTTTTCAATCCATTTTTACGCCATTTTTTTATACACACTAAAACAAGTCCGACAACCATCACCGGTAACGACAACAAACATACGATCATCGCAATTGTATCAAGTATGTCGAGCATTATTGTCCCCTCCACTATAAATAAAAAACTAAGCTGGAAAATCTAAAGTGAGTCGACAAATAAAGTAAATATGTGCTTATGATTTTTAGAAAAAAGTGATATTATTACAGGAGTATGAATAATCGAAACAGTAACCTAACGAACACCTTAAATACTAAGCGAATAAGCTACCGAGATAGTTTATTTTCGCACATTAAAGGCTTTGACTCATTGTATGTTACTCGCATATAGTGATCTTGTGGGGTGTGGTTATGCTATAAAACACCTTCATAGGAAAGCATAACGATGGACTTACTACCGTGTTTTTCAGTGCTCGGCACTTTCTAATTAAAGAGTCAATGAAAAACATCTAAGTAGTAAGGAGTTCATTATGAATACTCTATAGAAATTAAAGAACAAACTATTGGCCAAGAAACAATTCAAACTGTTAACGCGCGTGATTTGCATGCGTTTTTGGAAATAAAGTCTGAATTTAGAAATTGGATTAAAAATCGCATTAAAGAATGTAAATTTCAGGAAAATATAAACTTTATAACGCTTACTAAAAATTTAGTAAGCGGTGGAAAGGTAAAATAATACCACATTACGTTAGACATAGCTAAACATCTTTCGATGATAGAGCGTAATGATAAAGGGCATGAAGCACGTCAATACTTTAACAAATGTGAACGGCTTTTGAAACAAGTAGTGACACCACAAGTTGACTACTCCAAACCTGAAGCATTACTTGGTGTCTTGAATCACCTACAAAATCAAATAGAGCAGAAAGATCATGTTATTGCTGAATTAGCACCAAAAGCAGAAGCACTTGATGGTTTAAAACGCTCTGATGGTTTGTTTGGTCTTATTGAAGCAGAAAAGATGTTAGAGGTACGACCTAAGGACTTAACTGATTACTTGCGTAAACATGATTGGGTGTATCGACGGGCTCCAGGGGCGCCTCTGTTACCTTATCAGGCAAGATCAAGAAAGGATTTATGGATTGTCCTGCTATCACCATTCAAAGACCGGATGGTACAGTAAAGGTGCTGCCTTCAACGAAAATCACATCCAGAGGATTAGTATGTTTAAGAGAGCAAATCTTTTGGGGGGGGCAATGAATACCAGTATCGATTTTTTGTGCGATTTATGGATGGCATTGTTTTAATTTTCTGATCGTGATGATGTCGAAGATAAAGCTTTTAATGCTCTCATTGAGACCATGGATGCAATAGAAAAAGCTTTGATTTTAAAACTTCAAGATGAGGTGCCGAATATTACAAAGATTCTTGCAGTTCTTACAGGTTTTGGAACTTCAGAACTACCGCATAGCATGAATCCGTTATTGCAAGCTTATGCTCCTACTTTGGAAAGTCCTGTTGTAAAAGCTGCTTAACTTAAAAACACAACTCCCCTCCCTGTTCTTAAAATGGGGAGTGGTTAAACCCTACATTCAAATTTATTGATTTTGGCAAATTCGTCTGCTTTTTCAGTTTGTAATATACTAACGTCATAAGCAGCTTGCATGTTAAGCCAAAATTCAGCAGTAGTATCAAAAAAATAGGCTAATCTTAGTGCTGTATCGGGAGTCACTGGACTATTTTCAGCAACAATACGTTCTATTCTCGTACGTGGAACATTTAATGCTTTTGCAAGAGCATAAGCAGAGAGAGCATATTCTTTTAAATATTCCTCTCGTAAAATTTCTCCGGGATGAATCGCTATATAATTTTTCATCTCGACCTCCTACAGATCAATGATAATCTACGATTTCAACTTCATAGGCGCCATTAGAGCGCCATTCAAAACAAATACGAAACTGGTCATTAATACGGATAGAATATTGACCTTTACGCTCTCCTTTCAATGCTTCTAGACGATTTCCCGGAGGACTACGCAAATCTTTAAGATCAACTGCTTTATCGAGCATAAACAATTTTCTTTGGGCTATACGCACTAGAGTGGTGGGAAAGCCTCTGGGCGGATTGCCTTCTAAAAGATCTTTACACCGCTTATCAGCAAAAGATTCAATCACCAAATCACCTTTATTCGTTCTTTTACGTATCATAACACGATACCAACATAAAGAAAAGGATAAATGTTAAATAACAGGAGCCCCCATGCATCCGAGAGAAACGATAAGGGAAAGCTTTGTTGCTTTGATAAAGGCAGCAAAAACAGCAGCTGGTGACAATGTTTTCAATATGCGTGATTTCAACTTCTCCCCTGAAAACACGCCTGCAATTAACATTTTCACACAAAGTGAAACGATTAAAGATGGGCAAGATTATGGAATAAGGCGGCGTGTTTTAACGCTAGATGTTGAATGTTATGCGACATGTGAAGATGGTGCACGCTTTGTTGACCAATTAGCATGGGAAGTTGAGGAGGTTTTCTACGCTAATCCCAATCTCAACAACACAGTTGAGACATGCCGCCTGCAAAATATTGCTTTTGCCTTTGGTGATAATGGCGCCCTAGCGCTCCATGGTGCAATTTTAACCTTTGAAGTCATTTATGTGACAAATATCCCCAACATGGATGAAGAAGAAGGCAGTGTAACAGCAAAACTCGTTGAACCTTTCTTAAGCTTTGAACCAGAAACAGGCGTGAGAAATAAAGATAAATACCATAAAATTGAAGGTGGACATGTTAGAGCGACGCGATAAAGAAATCACAGATCTAAAGAGACGTGTGGCCAATATGGTTGTGGTGGGAAAAATTAGCCATGTCGACCATAAAAACGCACGCTATCGGGTAAAAAGTGGCAATCTTGTCAGTGACTGGATTCCAGACACACAAGCCCGCGCCGGTAAAACACGCTCTTATGAAGGGCGTGATGTTGGAGAGCAAGTGATTGTTGTTTCGTCATCCGGAGATTTATCACAAGGGGTGATTGTGGGTTCCATTCATACAGATGCTAATCAAGCAGCCGATAAGGGCAGCATTCACCGAACGATATACCCTGATGGCACCAGCCTTGAATATGATGATGAACAAAATACTTATGGAATTCACATCAAATCCGGCGGAAAATTTATCCTGACAATCGCTGATGGTGTGTCACTAAAAGGTGATGGTGGCAAGCTAGAGCTTACCGCACCGGAAGGCATAAAGATTGTTTCAGAAAGCGATATAAATTTAAACGCAAAAGGCGGCATCTCTTTGAAGGCAGGTGGTGGCATTTCACTGAATTCGAATGATAGTCTCTCTCTTCATTCTGGGAATAATGTTTCCATTCACTCAAGTGGATTAAGACATAACGGCACCAATGTAGGAGCAACCCATGTTCATGGCGGTGTTTATTCTGGTGGCGCGATGACTGGAGGTCCCAATTGAACAGTGGAATGGACCGTACAACAGGAAAGCCATTAACCGGAATTGATCATTTGCGCCAATCAATCCTTGACATTTTGTCAACGCGGATTGGTTCGCGTGTAATGCGGCGTGACTATGGTTCACGCGTTGCTGAACTCATTGATGCACCGGTTAATAATGCTTTTGCTGTTGCCCTTTATGCTGCTGTTGCTGAGGCTTTAGACAAGTGGGAACCGCGTTTTAAATTGAAAAAAATTGATTTTAAATGGAGTGAGACTGGACAAGTTTCTTTGTCCTTTGAAGGCATTTATTTGCCATCCGGCAAGCCCATTACCATGGAAGGATTACTGATAAAATGAATGGAGTGCTTGCAAAACCCGAAATCATCACAGAACTTTCTTTTGAAGAAATACGCGCTGCTGCTCTTGCCCATTTAAAAGAGCTTTTGCCGGAATATACATTTTTGGAAAGTGATCCAGCCGTAAAAGTCATAGAGGCTTTTAGCTATCGAGAACTGCTTTTAAGACAGCGTATTAACGAAGCGGCACGCAACAACATTCTTGATTTTGCAACCGGTGAATCTCTTGACGCTTTGGGAAACTGGCATGGTCTTGCCCGCATGGAGGGTGAAAGTGACGAGAGATATCGTGAACGCATAGAGCTTCATACCCGTGGTGGCAATGGTAGCGGGACAGAGCCCTATTACAAACTTATCGCCTTAACAGCAGATAGTCGTGTTAAGGATGCGATTATTTATCGTAAAGGCAAAGACCCAACCATCTATGTTGCTCTTTTTGGTAATAATGAAGAAGGAACGGCATCTGAAGATCTCATACAAACAGTCTCAGAAGCTCTTCACAGAAAAAATATCATCATGACCAATGATACAATCATTGTTCACGCTGCTGTCAAAAAAGTGCTGGATTTAGAAGCAGATGTTTGGCTGTTACCAGAAACATCTTTGAAAATTCTCACAACAATGGAAACAAATTTAAGAGCAGCATGGAGACAAGAACAAGCCATTGGTCGTGAATTAAGTTTATCGTGGTGGATTTCAAAACTAATGATTTCTGGTGTCCAAAAAGTCATTGCCATTACCCCAACACAAGACAGTATGGTTTGTGATGAAGAAATTTTATCGATTGGAAAAATCACCTTAAACTTCAAAGGACGTGCCCGCTAATGGTTGGTTCCCTCCTTCCCACAAACGCGACAGAATTTGAAAAGCGCCTTGCCGATGCTTGCGATTTTCATCAAGATATTGATGGTTCTGTTTTGGGGATTTCACGCGCAAAACTGATCACACGCCCTCCCCGTTTCTTGCCGTGGCTCATTGAAGAATACGGGCTTGGTGAACTGACACCTTATGTTCCAAACCTCTATGATTTGATTGATCAAGGGCTTCAATGGCAGAGGATACGTGGCTCCCTTGCGGCAATAGAGATAGGGCTTGAATGGCTAGAGATTACAGCACGCTTTCAACCCGCCTGGACGGGGCGCGCATGGTGGAACTCCTTTCAACTTGATTTTGATCAGTTGCCTGAACGCAAAAGCCTTGAAGCCATTGAAGCGATTACCGACCTTTCCAAAAGTTTGCGCTCTGATTTTCGTCGTGGGACCTATGGTTATGATGTGCAAGCTGTTGAATGCAATATGTCACGGCTTGATGACAGCATGTTGGAGTATGAAAGCGGTGTTCGCTTAACAGCTGGGGGCACTTTGTTTTCCTTTGGGCGCACAACAGAAATCAATCATACCCTCACAAAAGAAGAAGGCAAGCTTATTGGCAACTGGATTGATGACTTTGACGAGGAGTTAAGCTGGAACCTTATTGATTATCCATGGGACATGGCAAATTTTCCGTGGTGTTCGGTCAAAAAACATGAACGCGATATACTCATGGCAG